>JALSTE010000360.1 GCA_026983855.1 Acidimicrobiia bacterium | reverse complement strand
GCGTTGATGACAGTTTCCCTGGCACTCGCCGCCTGCTCGGCCCCGGGTCCTCCCGACGCCGCCGCTCCGTCGCCGTCCACCACCGTCGCCCCGAGGCCCTCCACGGACGGCCCCCCGGCGACCACCTCCACCGGCACCGGCACCGGCACCGGCACCGGAGCTGACAACCTCTCCGAGAGTGGGCAGTGGGCACCGATGCTGGTGGATGGAGTCCCACCCCCACCCTCGGATCCGGTCGAACTGGGGGATCGGCTCGCCACGGTGGAGAGCTTCCTGAAGGGAGGCCCGACCAGCCCCGAACTGGCCCTGGCGGCCGGACACGAGCAGCAGGTGCTGCTGCGGGAACTGGGACGTCACGATGACTGGCGGGACCCGGCCCTGGCCGATCGACCCGGGGAACGGGCCCGGATCATCACCACCATCGAGGCCGGCCGCACCGGGGCGACCACCCTGCCACCCCCACTCACGGAGATCCCCGCCTGGACCATCCGTGATCCCGTGCCCCTCGCCGATCTCATGAGCTACTACGAGGCGGCCGAGGCCGACACCGGCATCGCGTGGCAGTACCTGGCCGCCATCAACCTGGTCGAGACCCGTATGGGTCGGATCGTGGGCGACAGTTCAGCCGGGGCCCGGGGGCCGATGCAGTTCCTGCCCTCCACCTGGGAGATCTACGGGAAGGGCGGGAACATCGACGACGACCGGGACGCCATCGCCGCCGCCGCCCGCTTCCTCGCCGACCACGGCGGCCCCGGTGACATGGAGGCCGCGGTGCACGCCTACAACCACAGCGACGCCTACGTCTCGGCCGTCACCTCCTACGCCCGGGTAATGACCACCGATCCGTGGACGGTCGCCGCCTTCCACGGCTGGCGGGTTTACGTCTCCACCACCGAGGGGACCCTGTGGATCCCGAGCGGTTACTCCTCGGACCAGCCGGTGCCCGTGGCCGAATTCCTCCGCCTGCGCCCCTCCCTGCTCACCGGTGGGCCATAGTTCGTCCCCACCTCGGCACCGGTCCCCGTCTTGGCCCCCATCCCCGGGTCGCCTACCATCCGGGGCCAAGAGGTCCCGACCGACGGGAACCTGTCCATGGAGGGGATGGTCATGGCCCACACCGAACCGGTCGAGGACTGGTGTCGCGACTACGACATCTTCGATCCCGGCTACATCCGCGATCCCTTTCCGATCTGGGACCGGCTGAGGGACGAGTGTCCCATCGCCCACAGCGACCGCTGGGGCGGATCGTGGCTCCCCACCCGCTACTCCGACATCCACGCCATAGCCCACGACCCCACCCGGTTCTCCTCCGACGAGATCACCGTCGCCCCCCTCGAGGGCGGCCCGGCCGACGGGGTGAAGGCCCCGCCGATCACCTCCGATCCCCCCGAGCACACCTGGGCCCGGCGCCTCATCCTCCCGGCCTTCGCCCCCCGGGCGGTGGAGGCCTACCGGGACTACACCGTGGCCCTGTGCGGCGAGCTGATAGACGGCTTCATCGACCGGGGCCGGGCCGACGCCGCCTCCGACTACGCCCAGCAGATCCCCCCTCGGGTCATAGCCCACCTGCTCGGTGTTCCCCCCGAGATGTCCGATGAGTTCACCGAGTGGGTCCGGGGGGTGCTCGAGCTGGGTCTCACCGACCCCGACATCCGCATGAAGTACCGGGCCATCCTCATGGACTTCCTGTGGGCCCAGGTGAACGACCGCAAGGCCAACCCCCGCGACGACCTGATCACCCGGCTGCTCCAGTCGGAGGTCGACGGTCAACCCGTTCCCGACACCCACGTGGTTGGTACCTGCAACCTGATCCTCATAGCCGGGATCGACACCACCTGGAGCTCCATCGGGGCCGCCCTGTGGCACCTGGCCCGCAACCCCTCCGACCGGGCCCGCCTGGTGGCCGATCCCGGGTTGATCCCCACCGCGGTGGAGGAACTCCTGCGGGCCTACTCACCGGTGACCATGGCCCGGGTCGTGACCGCCGACACCGAGGTGAACGGCTGCCCGATGAAGAAGGGGGACCGGGTGCTCATGTCGTTCCCCGCCGCCAACCGTGACCCCGAGGTGTTCCCCGACGCCGACCGGGTCGTCATCGACCGGGCCCGCAACCGCCACGTGGCGTTCGGGGTCGGGATCCACCGCTGCGCCGGATCCAATCTGGCCCGGATGGAGATGCAGATCGCCCTGGAGACCTGGCTGGACCGGATTCCCGAGTTCGAACTGGCCGATCCCGAATCCGTCACCTGGGCCGGGGGACAAGTCCGAGGACCGAGAGAATGCGAGGTCGTATTCAGATGAAGATGATCATCAACACCGAACTCTGCCAGGGCCACAACCGGTGCTACGCCCTGGCCCCCGACCTCGTCGACATCGACGATCTCGGCTACGCGTCCCACAAGGGTGACGGAACCGTACCCCCGGGACGGGAGGAGGCGGCCCGACTGGCCGCCGACAACTGCCCCGAGGAGGCCATCACCATCATCGAGGACTGACGCCGGTCCGGCTGTTCCGGCCGCGGCGCCTCCCGGACCCGGGTCCGGGTCCCCGGATCAGAATTCTAGGGCCAGGCCCGGCCGGGGCCAGCGGCACCGGGCCAGTCGGCCGGTGCCCGACAGGGTGATGTACGCGGTGCGCATGTCCTCCCCCCCGAAGGCGATGTTGGTGGTCAACGGGTCGTCGGTCGGTACGAAGTCCACCTCCTCACCGCTCGGGCCGAACACCGAGATGCCCGAGGTGCCGATGGTCGCCACCGCCACGTTGCCGCACTCCTCGACCGCCAGGGAGTCGAACAGCTTGCGCCCGGCCGGTCGGGCCACGAACCGACCTCCGGGGGGATTTCCCGGCCCCGGTCGTCCCGGGGCCGAGAGCTCCCACGACAGCAGCCGGCAGGTGTGGGTCTCCGCCACGTAGACGACGTTGCCGTCAGGCGAGAGCCCGACGCCGTTGGGGGCGTCGAGGGGGTGCACCACCTCCCTCCAGACCCCCTCCAGCGGCCGACCGTGGTAGAGACCGCCCTGGTCGCGGTCCCGGGGGCGGGTCTTGCCGTGGTCGGTGAACCACATCCCCCCGAAGTGGTCGAAGACCAGGTCGTTGGGCCCCTTGAGCCCCCGGCCGGCGACCTCGGTGACGACCACCTCCACCTCGCCCGAGGTCAGGTCCACGGCCTGTATCGAACCACCGCGGTAGTCCCGGGGCTGGTGACCGGGCACCGTGTACCCGCGGGTGTGGCTCCACTCGAAGCCACCGTTGTTGCACACGTACACCCGACCGTCGGGACCGATGGCCGCCCCGTTGGGGCCGCCACCCAGGTGGGCCACCACCTCCGAGGTGCCCCTCGCCGGATCGACCCTGGTCAGGTTTCCGGCCTCAATCTCGACCACCAGCACCGTGCCGTCGTCCATCACCACCGGGCCCTCGGGGAAACCCAGGCCCTCGGCCACCGTCTCGATCTCGACCTTATCGACCTTCTCGACCAAGTCCGGTTCCTCCCCCATGATCCGAGTCCCTCCCGGTCCGCTCAGGGCAGTATCGCAGAACCCCCCGCCACCACCCCAACGGGGGCTCACCAGCCGGTTCCCTCAGCGGGGAAGCAGGGGGATGGCGGCCGCGAACACGGCCAACAGCACCAGACCCTCCCGCCGCTGGACCCGACCTCCCGCCGACAGCAGGGCGAACACCCCCAGGGCCACCCCAACCATGAGGACCACCGGGGTTCCGGCCATGGACGGGTCGGTGAGGTTTCCCGGGCCCAGCAGACCCAGCAGACCGCCCACCGCGAAGCTGTTGAATATGTTGCTGCCCAGCAGGTTCCCGATGATGAGACCGGTCTCCCCCCGCCGGGCGGCGATCACCGAGGTCACCATCTCCGGGAGCGAGGTTCCCACCGCCACCAGGGTCAGGCCCACGAACCCCTCCGCTATGCCCGCCCGGTCGGCCAGGTCCAGGGCCCCCTCGATCAGGAGCTGGGCCCCCAGGACCGTGACCAGCAGACCCACCACCGTCCTGGTCGCCTCCAGGGGGACGGAGTAGGTCCGCTCGTCGAGCTCCACACCGTGTCGGGCGCCGACGATGGAGATGAACAGGGCCACCCCCAGGCCCACCATCAGCAGCACCCCCTCCAGAGCGGTTACCCCTCCCTGCACGGCCCAACCGAAGGCCAGCACCGCCAGAACCGACATGGGTCCCTCCCGCCGGAGGGTAGGGCGCCCCACGGCCACCGGAGCGAACAGAGCCGCCGCCCCCAGAACCAGGGTCAGATTGGCGATGTTGGACCCGATGACGTTGCCCACACCCACGTCGACCCGACCCCGGACGGCGGCGAAGGAGCTCACCAGCATCTCGGGGGCGCTGGTGCCGAAGCCCACTATCACCGCCCCGATGACCACCTTGGAGACGTCGAAGTGACGGGCCAGTCGCACCGCCCCCTCGACGAACTCGTCGGCGGCCCGGGCCAGCAGCACCACCCCGACGGCGACGAGCAACAGAGAGAGGACCACGGCCGTTCCCGCGCCTATTCGGCCGGGGCCGGGGCCGGAACCGCGGTGGCGAGCTCCTCGGGGGTCATGAGCACGTCCCTGGCCTTGGAACCCACGGACGGCCCGACAACTCCCCGCTGCTCGAGGAGGTCCATCAGGCGTCCGGCCCGGGCGAAGCCCACCTTGAGCTTCCTCTGCAGCATCGAGGTCGAGCCGATCTGGTGTTCCACCACCAGCCTCATGGCCTTCAACAGCAGGTCATCGTCACCATCGTCCCCGGTTGTTCCCCCGGGCAGGGCGGCCGCCGCCGACTCCCTGTCGTCACCCTCGACCCCCTCCACATAGGAGACCTGGGGTGCCTGGCGGCGCCAGGCGGCGACGATCTTGGAGACCTCGGACTCCGTCACCCAGCAACCCTGGATCCTCTGGGGGACGCTCGAGTTCGCCGGCAGGAGGAGCATGTCGCCCTGGCCTATGAGCCGATCGGCGCCGGGCTGGTCCAGGATGACCCGGCTGTCGGTCTGGGAGGTCACGGCGAAGGCCATCCGGGAGGGGATGTTGGCCTTGATCACCCCGGTGATGACGTTCACGCTCGGACGCTGGGTGGCGATGATCAGGTGGATGCCGACCGCCCGGGCCATCTGGGCCAGACGGGTTATGGACTCCTCCACATCGCGGGCGGCCACCATCATCAGGTCGCTCAGCTCGTCGACCACGATCACGATGAACGGCATCCGGGAGTAGGTGACGTCCTCACCCGGTGCGGCCTCGAGTTCCCCCCGGTCGAAGGCCTCGTTGTATCCGGTGATGTCACGCACCCCGACCCGGGACAGCAGGTCGTAGCGCCTCTCCATCTCCTTGACCGCCCAGGCCAGGGCGTTGGCGGCCTTCTTCGGGTTGGTCACCACCTGGGTGAGAAGGTGGGGCAGGCGGTCGTACTGGTTCAACTCGACCCGCTTGGGGTCGACGAGGATCATCCTCACCTGATCGGGGGTGGCCCTCATGAGCAGGGAGGTGATGATGGCGTTGATGCACGAGGACTTGCCCGCTCCCGTCGCCCCGGCGATGAGCACGTGGGGCATGGTGGCGATGTTGGCCATGACCGGGCGTCCCGAGATGTCCTGACCGAGGGCCACCTCCAGGGGGTGCTCGGCCTCCGAGGCGCTGGCGCTGGTGAGGATGTCCCCCAGGGCCACCAGGTGCCGCTGGGAGTTCGGGACCTCCACCCCGATGGCGGACCGACCGGGGATGGGGGCCAGGATCCTGACGTCGGAGGACGCCATGGCGTAGGCGATGTCGCGGTTGAGGCTGGTCACCCGGGCCACCTTGACCCCCGGTCCCAGCTCCAGCTCGTAGCGGGTCACGGTGGGGCCCACGGTCATTCCGATGACCTTGGTCTCCACCCCGTGATTGGCCAGGGCCTGCTCGAGGGCCCGACCCCCCGAGTGCACCAGCCTCTCGTCCACCGTCTGGGCCCCGCTGCGCTGCAGTAGTCCCATGGGGGGGAGCTGCCAGGGACCACGGATGCGGCCGGCGTCGAGGTCGATGGCCAACTGCTCCCCGTCGGCCACGGGGCCCGCGGGGACCCTGACCCGGGGTCGGGCCGGTCTCCCGGGCTCGGACCCGGGCTCGGGCTCAGACCCGGACTCGGTGGGGCTCCCCTCATCCTCGTGAACGGCCCCGCTCTCGTCTCCCGGATCCACACCGTCGGCCCCGGTTCCCATTCCACCGTCGGGCCGGGTCAGGTCCAGTTCCGAGGCCGCCCCCGTCTCCCCGTCGTGCTCCCCGGCCTCGGGCCCGTGCCCGAACTCGTCCACGAAGCGGACCACGGCGTCGCGGGCCCGGACCAGGCCCGAACCCACCACCTCACCGACGAGGGCCAGGGGGAGGTCGAAGAGGACCAACAGCCCGAACAATCCGATGAGGACCAGCACCACCCAGGTTCCGGGGACGGCCAGGAAGGTCTTGAGACTCTCGGCGATGGCCGCCCCCACGATGCCCCCTCCCCGGCTGAGGTCCGCCGCCGGGGCGCTGAACCGGTCGGGACCCGATATCAGGTGGGCGAACGCCGTTCCCACCGCGAACAGGACCCCCGAGCCGAATCCGACCCTCCAGCCCAGCTCGGTCCGATCGGTGGTCATGAGTGACATCGCCCACCACAGGAACACCGCGGGCACGGCGAAGCGGAACACCCCGACCACGGTTCCGATTCCCAGGGCCAGACCTCGACCGACGGGACCGGCCAGGTCGCCGAACAACCCCAGGACGCTGAGCAGGGCCAGGCCGAACAGGGTGAGGACCGCGATGTCGTGACGTCTCGCGGCCAGGCGGGCCGCCGAAGAGGGGCCCCGGCGGGCTGGTCGACGGCGGGCCGGTCGACGGGAGGCTCGGGCCGCGGGCCGCCGGGCCGGAGCCCGGCGGCGGGATTCCGCCGCCCTGCGGGTGGAGGCCCGACCCCGGGTGGAGGCGCGCCGCCTCGAGGCCCCCGAGCCGGATCGGCCGCGGGCCGTCGAGCTACGTCTGGTGGTCGCCCTGGTACGGCGGGTGGTCGCCATGGCTGACAAGGTACCGTTCCGGGAGCCCCCGCGAGGGCCGGGCCGGTTCCAGGGGCCGCCGTTTCAGCGGGTGAAGTGCACCTGGGCCAGGATGGCGGGGCGGCGACCGGTGCGGTCGGCCACGAACTTACCGGCGGTTCTCCTCACGACCTTCTCGATCTGCTGGAGTTGCACCGCCCCCTTGTCGAGGGCCTTGGTGACGGCATCGGTGATGGCCTTCTCCAGGTCCGACTCCAGCTCGGTGAAGTGGGGTTCGGTGATCCACCCCCTGGTGGATATCGCCGGCTGGCTCACGATCCTCCCCCGCTCGGGGTCCACCGTCAGCGACACGTTCACGAACCCGCCCTTGGACAGAATCATGCGATCGGCCAGGACGATGTCGTCGAGGGACTCCACCCGGCCCTGGACGTAACGGTAACGATGGGGCAGGGACCCCTTCTTGGTGACCGAGCGGTCGGTGAGGGTGATCTGGTCCCCGTCGAGGGCCAGTATGACCCGGTCGGGATCCATTCCCTGGTCGAGGGCCAGATCGGCGTGGCGGCGCAGCATCCGGAACTCCCCCTCGATGGGTGTGAACCATTCGGGGGAGGCGACGTTGTGGAACGTCCTGAGTTCGTCGCGCTTGGCGTGACCGCTGGTGTGAACGTGCTCCATCCCGGAGTGAACCACCTCGCACCCCCTCCGGGTGAGGGCGTCGATCATCGAGTACACCGCCCTCTCGTTACCCGGTATGGGGCTGCTGGTCAGCAGGACCAGGTCGTCCTCGCCCACCCCGAACGTCCGCTGCTCCCCCTTGGCCAGCAACGACAGGGCGGCCATGGGCTCCCCCTGGGATCCGGTGCACACCACGCACACCTTCTCGGGGGGGTGGGAGTCGACCTCGTCGATGGGTCGGATCCAGCGCTCGGGAATGTCGAGCACCCCCAGTTCCCGGGCGATCCGGACGTTGTTCACCATCGAGCGCCCGAGGGGGAACACGTACCGTCCCTGGTCGATGGCCACGTCGGCCACCTGTTGCACCCGGTGCAGATGACTGGCGAAGCAGGAGGCGATGATCCTCTTGTCGGAATGCTCGGGGAACAGACGACGGAAGGTCTCCCCGATCGAGCTCTCGCTGGCCGAGCGTCCCGGGGAGTCGGCGTTGGTGGAGTCGGCCAGGAGCAGCCTGATACCCGGATCCTCCGACAGGGCCCCGAGGCGCCGCAGGTCGGTGAGGCGGTTGTCGATCGGTGTGTCGTCGACCTTGAAGTCCCCGGTGTGGACCACGATCCCCTGGGGGGTGTGAACCACGATGCACATCGACTGGGGCACGGAGTGGGTGATGGGCAGGAATTCCACGTCGAAGGGCCCGATCCTCACCGTGTCCCCGTCGGCCACGGGGTTCAGGGACGTCATGTGCCCCAGACCGGCCTCGGTCAGCTTGTGGTCGGCTATGGCCATGGACAGGGCCGAACCGTAGAGGGGGGCCTCGTACCGGGCGAAGAAGTAGGGAACACCTCCGACGTGGTCCTCGTGGGCGTGGGTGATGATCAGACCGTCGATCCGATCGGCCCGGTCGGCCAGGTAGCGGTCGTCGGGCAGGATCACGTCCACACCCGGCATGGCCGCGCTGGGGAACATCAGCCCGAAGTCGATGACTATGAGCCGCCCCTCGTACTCGATGACGGTGCAGTTGCGGCCGACCTCCCCGAGTCCCCCCAGGAAGGTCACCGTTACCGGTGAGGTCACCTGGCCTGGGCCAGTCTCTCGTGGATCTTCATGGCTTCGACCTCCAGGCCGGGTGGGGTGGGTCCCATGGGCAGGCGGCACTCTCCCACACCCAGACCCATTGAGTTCAACATGGCCCGGGTCGGCACCGGGTTGGGGGCCTCGTCGGAGGACTCGAAATCATAGGAATCCAGCATGGCCGCATTGAGTTCCCGGGCCCGGGTCCAGTCTCCTGACTCCACCGCGTCCAGCATGGCCACCATCTCCGGGGCGGTCCAGTGGGCGCACACGCTGACCACCCCGACCGCCCCCACCGCCATGAGGGGCAGGGTCATCGAGTCGTCGCCGGAGTAGAGCTCGAACCCCGGCGGGGCCTCGGCGATGACCCGGGCCGACTCCCCCGGGTTCCCCGCCGCGTCCTTCACGGCCACGATGTTGGGTACCTCGCGGGCCAGCTCCAGCAACAGGGCGGTGGAGATCTTCCGACCGGTCCGCACCGGGATGTCGTAGAGCATCACCGGCAGCGGGGTGGCGGCGGCCACGGCCCGGAAATGGGCTGACATGCCCGCCTGCGAGGGGCGGTTGTAGTAGGGGGTGACCACCAGCACCCCGGCCACGCCGCACTCGGTGGCCCTGCGGGTCTGGGACACGGCGTGGGCGGTGGCGTTGGTACCGGTGCCGGCGATGACGGGGACGGTCACCGCCTCGGCCACGGCCCTCCACAGCTCCCAGTCCTCGGAGTCCTCCAGGGTGGGACTCTCCCCGGTGGTACCGCTGAGTACCAGTCCCTCGGCCCCCTCCCCGACGAGTCGACGGGCCAGGTTCACGGCCCCGTCCACGTCGAGTTCCCCCTCGGGGGTGAACGGGGTGATCATGGCCGGGATCACCCGGCCGAATCGTGCGCCCACGGTTCAGTCACTCCTCTCGCTGGCCCGGTCGATGCCGAGACTGGCCAGCAGATCCTCGTGCAGTTCGAACCAAACGGTGTGATAGCTGGGTATCACCGGTTTGGTGAAGTAGTCCGTCTCCCCGGCCAGTACACGGTCGAGGGCCCCTCCGAACCTTCGCCGGTAGACACCGTAGCGGGGGGCGGCCGCCTCCAGGTCGGTCAGGACCAGGCGCAGACGATCGTCGATGTCGACCAGGCGTGAGATCACCTGCTCGTCGTAGTCCTCGTCGGTGTGGTCGTTGAGGGTCTGGGGTTCGACGTCGGAACGGATCTGCCAGTCGGTGCACAATTGCAGCATCTCGGAGTTGAGGTCCAGGAACGTCCGGTAGGCACCGTCCACGGCGGGACGGGTGCCCCTGACCTCCAGTTCACGGGCCAGCAGGCGTTCGCCCTCGGGGCGACCCACCTCGGGATCCAGCACGTACACCTGACGCTGCTCGTTGAACCTGACCAGGCCCTCCTCGACCAGCGACCCGAGTTCGGTCTCGACCCGGGCGGGGTCGAGGCCCACCACCTCGGCTATGGCCCCGGGGTCGGCGAACCCCTTGAGTCGAAGTCCCAACAGGACCAACAGCCGGGTGTCGGTCGGAGTCTCGCTGTTCATGGCCCCCGACCCTAGCCCCAGACCCCCGGCGACCCAATGACCGCCGGGGTGGGGTTCGGGTGGCTCAGACCCCGGCGGCGGCGGCCGCGGCCTCCAGCTCGTCGCTGATGGCGAAGGCGTCGACCTCCTCGGAGGTGTCGACCCAGTTCTCGTACTGGATCACGCCGATCTCCTCGAAGCGACGGCGCAACCAGGCGTCGCCGGCGTCGAGCAGACCCAGCTTCTTGCAGTTGGGGACGATCTTGGTGAACAGCAGACGCTGGAACTCCAGGCGATCGGGGTTCTCCCAGATCCGGGGGATGATCTTCTTGACGTCGACGCCCATCCTCTCCCAGACCTCCTGGGACAGGAAGCGGTCCCTCATACGGACCGCGGCCTCGAAGGCGAACTCCTGCCGCTCACGGATCTCGGCCTGGGTGAGGTCCTGGTAGACCTCCTTGAGGGAGAGGACACCGAAGGCCACGTGGCGGGCCTCGTCGCTCATGACGTAGCGCAGGAGCTGCTTGAGCAGGGGCTCCTGACTCTGCTGGTGCATGAAGCTGAAGGCGGCCAGGGCCAGTCCCTCCACCATGATCTGCATACCCAGGTAGGTCATGTCCCAGCGGCTGTCCTCCACGATGTCGTCGAGGAGCATCTCCAGGTGGACGTTTATGGGGTAGTGGCCGGTGAGCTTCGTGTTGAGGTACTTGGCGAACACCTCCACGTGGCGGGCCTCGTCCATGACCTGGGTGGAGGCGTAGTACTTGGCGTCGATCCACGGCACGGTCTCGACGATCTTGGCGGTGCAGATGAGAGCCCCCTGCTCACCGTGCATGAACTGGGAGAGGCTCCAGTTCTGGGACTCGATGTTGAAGTCGATCCACTCCTTCTCCCCCCAGTTCTCGCACCCGGTGCCCTGGAGGTCGATCATCTGATCCATCCCCCCGGCCATCTCGAACATGGCCCGGGCCTCCTTCTCGGGATCCACGTCGACATCCCAGGGAAGGTCGGTCTCGCCGTTCCACTGGCCCTTCTTGGCCTTCTCGTACAGGGTCTCGAGCTGGGGCCGCCGCCCCTTGTCGTAGTCCCACGTGTAGATGGTGTCGGCCCCGTTCTTCACGACGTGCTCCACCTCGTCGACGGCGGTGTTCGTCAGCGAGAGAATGGCCTCGAAGTCGTTGGCGTCGGCCCGGCCGAGGATCTCTTCGGTGGTTGACATTGTTCTCCTTGTGCGATCAGGTTCTGTTCAGAAGGTCGGTTGGGTTCAATTTCGGATGAGGTCGGCCGCCGCCGGGTCCGGATCGCGGCGTGGTGGCGGCGACGACGCCCGGGCCGCCACGAACCTGCGGACCGAGTCACGGTCCTCCAGGTCCAGATCCGGACTCGGTTCGAGCAGGTAGCTGCGGGTCACCCGGGTGGCCCACTCGGCCAGGTGGTTGGCGTCCCGTCGGGACACGAACCGGGTCAGGTGGGGGGCGATGAACACCCGGGAGGAGGCGATGAGGCGGTCCAACCCCCGGAAGGTGAGGGCCTGGAGGATCTCACCGGGTTCGTGAAGCAGCTGGTACTGGAACTGCTCATCGGCGGCCAGGCTCACCGCCGCTTTGTGGATCACGTCGGTGAGCAGGGACTCCACGTCGGGGGCGGCCGCCGCCGCCGCCTCGAGGTCACCGAAGAACTCGATCACCTTGTGACGCCGCAGAGCCTCGAACACCACGTCCCGCCCCCCGGGGAAGGTCCGGTAGATCGTGGCCCGGCTGAGCCCGGCCTCCCCGGCGATGTCCTCGAGGGTGGTCTTCGCCCATCCCCACCGGCAGACGCACCGCTCGGTGGCGGCCAGGATCCTCCCACCCACGCTGTGGGGATCCTCACGTTGGAAGTGTCCCCGGGCCTGCCCCCTGGGACCTTCACCGGTGGTGGGCGGCGGCCCCGGCTCGGTCATACGATGAGACAATAATGCTCACATTGTCTCATCGTCAAGGCACCCCAGCCGGCACCCGGGCGCTTGTAGCATGGTCCCGTCGCCGCCAGCCGAGGAGATCCCGCCCATGTCGGTAGTCAAAATCAACGCCATCGAGGT
>JALSTE010000359.1 GCA_026983855.1 Acidimicrobiia bacterium | reverse complement strand
CCCGCCGTGGTCTGGTCGTGGTCGATGTCAGCCAGGATCAGGGCCGCCTCCTGCTCGGCGAAACCCAGTGCCACCGCCCGTCCGATGTTGGAACCGGCGCCCGTCACCACGACCGACCTGCCCTGTAGTTCGAGATCCATTCTCAACCCTCCCGGTTGCCTTGCTCACCCTGATGTCACCCGTGTGGCCGGGTGGTCCCTCCACGGGTTTCGGCGACCCGGTGCGGGGATCCACCCCGATCCGCGCCCGGTCCGACCGGCCCCGATCACCCCATGATCGACCCCTCACGGTTCGGGCGCCAACTCACGGAGCCCCCTGCCGCCCCCACGCCCGCTCTCGGAGTGCTAGCGATGCGGCCGCTGTTCCACCGCCGGTACCGGGGAGGCCACGGCCCGGCGGGCGTTCTCCGTCACCAGGACGAACACGCCCACCACGACCAGGGCGCCCCCGGCCAACTCCACCAGACCGAGGACCTCACCGCGGATCAACCAGCCGAAGAACACACCCGACAGGGGGATCAGGTAGGCGGTGGCGGCGGCCTGGGTGGGGGTCGCCCGGCGCACGACGGTGGCCAGCAGGGCGAAGGTCACGGCGTTGGCGGGGATGGCCGAGTAGGCCAGGGGCAGCCACAGCCCCATGGTCCACTCGGTGTCCCCCACCCCCTCGACGATCAGGGCCACGGGAACCAGCACCGCGGCCGACATCACCAGCTGCACCCCGACCAGCATCACCGGGGTCACCCGGCTGAAGTCCTTCCACTTCATGAACACGGTGCCGAACGCCCAGGTGACCGCCGAGAGGACCATGGCCACCATCCCCAGGGCCGCGGTGTCCCCCGACAGGGAGGGAGCGGCCAGCAGGGCCGTTCCCGCGAATCCGATCAGCAGGCCGACGGCCCCCATGCGCATCACGCTCACCCCCAGGAGCAGAGCGCTCAGGACGGCGGTGAAGAGGGGCATGGTGCTGGCGACCAGGGAGGCCACCCCGGCCGGAACCCGGCTGACCCCGGCGATCAGGAAGGCGCTGGAGAGGGTGGTGATGGACAGCGACACCACGAATATCCGGGCCAGGTCGTCGCGGCGACGGGGCAGCTTCTCGCCCCGGGCCAGGGCGAAGGAGATCAGGAAGGTTCCCCCCACCACGGTCCTCATGGCCGTGAGCATCAGCGGGGTGGTGTGATCGAGGGCGAACTTCAGTGACGTGAAGTTGCCCCCGATCAGCAGGGCGATGAGAAAGACGGTGGCCAGCACCAGGCGGGAACTCACCCTGTGAGCATGGCACGGTGCGGGGCAGGACTCTCAGTTCCGCCCCGCCCGGGCCCACTGCCGGGGCCGGGCCGATCCCCCCACGGGCCCCGGGCCGGGCGCGGAGGCCTCGGTGCCGTCGGTGTGGTCATCGGCCCCCACGTACCCCGGGACGGGCGACCGACCCTGCTCCCGGCGCCGATCACACCACCCGGTTGAGCAGGGGGCGCCCCTCCAGGGTGGCCACCAGGTTCGTGAACTCGGGGCGTCGCAGCTCGGCGGTGAGACGGATGTCGCCCTGGGCGGTGTGGGGGGTCAGCACCACGTTGGCGGCGGGGTCGCGGGCCAGGGCCACCAGGGGCGAATCCGGCCGCACCGGCTCCCAGCGGTGGCCGTCGGTGGCCACCCCACCCAGCTGCCCGCTGCGGTAGGCGGCGGCGACCGCCTCCTCGTCGAGGGTGGTACTGGCCCCGCAGCTCACCA
>JALSTE010000358.1 GCA_026983855.1 Acidimicrobiia bacterium | reverse complement strand
GCTGCTGGGGGTGGGCACCCTCAAGTGTGGCCAGAGCCCCACATTCCCCGCCGTGTGCTCGGGATCGATCTTCCTGACCCAGTGGGGTGGATCGGGTTGGGTCGGCTCGATCGTCACCACCAACGGACTGGCCGGCCTCTGACCCGTTGAGTGGCCGGCCGGTGGTGTCGGCGAGCACCTGGCGGGACGTCGGAGGGGCGGGACGTCGGGCTGTCGGTTCGGCTGCCGGCCCCGCCACCGCTCTGTATAGGGTGGTCCCGATGACGTACACCCAGTTCTCCGCCGACTCGACTGGCCCGTCGGGGGCCCTCGGTCCCGAGTGGGCGGCCGAGCTGGTGGCCTCGGTGAGGGCCGTGTTCGGCGGTGGGCGTACCCATGACCTGGATTGGCGACAGTCCCAGCTCGAGGGCCTGCTCCGCTTCCTCACCGTCGAGGAGGAGCCCCTGCTGGAGGCCATGGCGACCGACATGGGCAAGCCCCGGGTGGAGGCTTGGGCCGCCGACATAGGAACCACCCGGGGAGAGGTGGAGCACCTGGCGGGGAGGTTCCGGTCCTGGGCCCGACCCCGTCGGGTGAGGCTCCCGTTGGCCTTCCGACCCGGGCGGGGGCGGATCGATCCCCGGCCCAAGGGCGTGGTCCTGGTGATCGCCCCGTGGAACTACCCGGTCCAACTGGTGATCGAGCCCCTCGCCGCCGCCCTGGCCGCCGGGAACGCCGCCATCGTCAAGCCCAGTGAGCTGGCCCCGGCCACCGCCGCGGTGCTGGCCGGGCGACTGCCCTCCTACGTGGATCCCGAGGCGGTCCGGGTGGTCGAGGGTGGGGTGCCCGAGACCACGGCCCTGCTCGAACAGCGTTTCGACCACATCTTCTTCACCGGGTCGACGGCCATAGGGAGGGTCGTCATGAGGGCGGCGGCGGAGCACCTGACGCCCGTGACCCTCGAGCTCGGGGGCAAGAGCCCCGTGGTGGTCGACCGTTCGGCCGATCTCGGGATAACCGCCCGTCGCATCGTGTGGGGGAAGTTCCTCAACGCCGGTCAGACCTGCATCGCCCCCGATTACGTCCTCGTGCACAACAGCGTCCGCGATCAACTCCTGGATCGCATGGTCCGCGAGATCGGGTCCTTCTTCGGGCGGGATCCCGGGGCATCGGGTTCCTACGCCCGGGTGGTCAACGAGCGGCACCTGACCCGTCTGACCTCACTGCTGGGGGGAGAGGGTTCGGGTCGGGTGGTCACCGGGGGAACGGTGGATCCGGGGCGGCGCTACCTGGCCCCCACGATCGTGGTCGATCCCGATCCGGACTCCGCCCTCATGACCGGGGAGATCTTCGGTCCCATCCTCCCGGTGCTGGGGGTGGACGACGTCGAGGAGGCGATCTCCTTCGTCAACTCCCGGGAGCGGCCCCTGGCCCTCTACGTGTTCACGTCCGACGAGGCGGTCCGTGACCGGGTCCTCGACGCCACCATCAGCGGCGGGGCCTGCGTGAACCACACCCTGCTGCACGTGGCCCCCTCGGACCTGCCCTTCGGGGGGACGGGTCCCAGTGGGATGGGCTCCTACCACGGTCGGGCCGGATTCGACGAGTTCAGCCATCACCGTTCGGTCATGATCCGGCCGTTCCGGCCCGATGTCAGGCTGATGTACCCGCCCTACAATGCCCTCAAGGAAAAGCTCCTTCGGCGGTTCCTCTGAGGACGTACCCGTGATCACCAGGCTCTCGATGGTCGCCGTGGATCTGGACGGCACCCTGCTGAACTCCGCCGGCGGGGTCTCCGATCTCACCCGGCGGGTCCTGGGGCGGGCCCACCGCTCGGGGGTGCTCGTCGTGGCCGCCACCGGTCGTCCCCGGCCCGTGGCCCGCTGGATAACCGACGAGCTGGACTTCATATCCTGCGTGGTCTGCCACAACGGGGCCCAGACCTACCGGCCCGACGACGGTCGGGTCATCCACAGCCGGTCGCTGGACCCCGAGCTGGCCCGGTCGGCGGCCCGGGCGGCCCGGGAGTTCGCCCCGGAGGTGAGCCTCGGCGTGGAGCACTCCGACGACTCCCATCACCTGGAGGCGGGGGTCGCCGCCCTGCTGCCGTTGAGGGCCGGCGGGCCCACCGTTGACGACGCCATGGCCCACATCAACGGCGACGTCCTCAAGGTGCTGGCCCACCGGCCGGGCCGGGACCTGCACGAATTCGTGGCCGCCCTGGGTGAGGTCATGCCCGAGGGGGTCGAGTCGGCCCACGCCGGGCTGCCGTTCGCCGAGCTGGGACCGGTCGGAGTCTCCAAGGCCTCGGCCCTGGATCTGGTGGCCCGGGACCACGGCTTCGACGCCTCGGAGGTGGTGGCCTTCGGCGACGGGCACAACGACACCGAGATGCTGGCCTGGGCCGGATGGTCGGTGGCCATGGGAAACGCCCACCCCGAGATCAAGGACCTCGCCGACGAGGTCACGGTCACCAACGACGCCGATGGCGTGGCCCGGGTGGTGCAGCGTCTGCTGGGTTGACCCGGTCGTGGTCGGCGAACCGGGTGTGGGACCCGACACCTCCGGGTCGGCCGCCGGGGCCGGTTTGGTCTCGTCCAGGGCCCGGCGGGAGCGCCCGAGCGGTTCCGGGTCGGGTCCCGGTGGGGGCGGGCCCTTGGAGCACCATCGGTTTCGTTGGGGGTCGGTGAGGAACGGGTCCCGGTGGGGGCGAGCCCCTCA
>JALSTE010000357.1 GCA_026983855.1 Acidimicrobiia bacterium | reverse complement strand
AGTCGGTCTCGAGACGACCCAGGCGGCGGTCGATCATGACGTCGGTTCCCCCGGCCACGGGAACGGCACCGGGGTGGCGGGCCAGGAATTCGGTGGCCTCCTCCAGATCAACGGGGGTGTACACGTCAGTCACGGTCGTCTCCCCCGCCGGCGCCACCATCGGTCGCCATCGCCGGTCCGGGTCCGCCAGGTTCCTTCCACACCACCCGGGAGGTCTCGTCGGCCTCGATCCACTCCCTGACCTTCCAGGGTCTCATCGGGTAGCTCCGAGGCCTGATCCCCACCGCGTCGGC
Source organism: Acidimicrobiia bacterium (assembly GCA_026983855.1). Taxonomy (GTDB): domain Bacteria; phylum Actinomycetota; class Acidimicrobiia; order Acidimicrobiales; family Poriferisodalaceae; genus DRKF01. The sequence goes on along the minus strand of JALSTE010000357.1, from coordinate 2,411 downwards.
CACGGCGTTGGCGATGGCCGCCGGGGGCGGGATGATGCCACCCTCCCCGATCCCCTTGGCCCCGAAGGGCCCCAGCTCGTCGACCGTCTCCACCAGGGTGACGTCGATGCGGGGGATGTCGACGGCGGTGGGCATCCCGTAGTCGTGAAAGTTCGGGGCCATCATGCGGCCGTCCAGTACCGGCAGCTCCTCGGTGAGGGCCAGCCCGATACCCATGGCCGTACCCCCCTCTATCTGACCCTCGCACGACATGGGGTTGATGGCCCGGCCCACGTCGTGGGCGGCCCAGAGGTTCAACAACCGGACCATGCCCGTGTCGGGGTCCACCTCCACCTCGGCCACGTGGGCCCCGAACCCGTAGGTGGCGGAGATGTTGCCCATGTAGCCCGAGTCCTGGGAGTGGGTGGGTGGGTCGTAGAAGGCCGAGGTCATGATGATGCCGCCCTCCTCCCGCAGCAGCAGTCTCCGCACCGCCCTCCCGTAGGGCATGGACATGGTGGGGTCGTCCACGGCGGAGATGACCCCCTCCCTCATTGTCAGATCGGAGGGTTCCAGGTCGACGATCTCCGCCGCCGCCTCCAGCAACCGGGTGCGGGCCTCGGCCGCCGCCATCCGGGCGGCGTTACCGGCCACGAAGGTGGTGCGGCTGGCGTGCACACCCACGTCCCAGGGCTTCACGTCGGTGTCGGAGTTGGTGACGGTGACGGCATCGAGGGGGACGCCCAGTTCCTCGGCCACGATCATGGCCAGGGCGGTCTCCGAACCCTGTCCGAGCTCCGAGGAGCCCGAGATGAGGGCCACCCGGCCGGAGTCATCGATCTTGATCATCGCCCCACATCCGTCGGAGCCGTAGATGCGGGCCCCACCCCCCACGTGGATGTAGGCCGCCGCCCCCAGGCCCCGGTGGGCCTCCCCCATACGACCCCGCCGTCGGTCCCAACCCGACTTCTCCCTCACCACCCGCAGGCACTCGCTCAACCCACAGCTGGTGATCTCCAGTCCCTGGGGGGTGACGTCCCCGGACTGGTTGGCATTCCGCAGACGGAGGTCCATGGGATCGAGGCCGAGGGCGTCGGCCAGCTCCTCCATCTGCTGTTCCACCGCGAAGGTGGCCTGGGGGTTGCCGAATCCCCGGACCGAGCCCCCGTAGTTCTTGTTGGTGTAGACCACCGCACATTCCATGGCCGTGACCGGGACCCGGTACATCGAGGTGACCGTGTTCATGGCCACGAGCATGGCGTGGGAGCCCCAGGCGTTGTAGGCCCCGTTGTCCGACACCACCGTGGCCTGTCGGAAGGTGAGGTTCCCCTCGGCGTCGGCCCCGGTGCGCAGGTGGAAGTGGATCGGCTGGCGGGTGCGGGTGCCGATGAACTCCTCCTCCCGGGTCATGACCAGCTTCACCGGTCGGCCGGTGGCCCGGGCCAGCATCACGCAGATGTAGTCGTGGGTGTCGATGTCGATCTTGCCCCCGAAGCTCCCCCCCACGGGGGGCTGGCGGATGGTGATCCTCTCCCAGTCCAGACCCAGGCAGTCGGCCAGCTCCTTGCGGTACATGAACACCATGTGCACCGGGCTCCACACGGTGAGATGGCCCCGGTGGTCGAACTCGGCGATCACCACGTGGGTCTCCAGGGGGGCCGGGGCGGCCTGGGGGGAGCTGTAGTCGCCCTCCACGATCACCGTTGAGGCGGCCTCGGCCGCCGCCAGGTCCCCCGAGGAGAAGTCCCATCTCATGGAGACGTTGCCCTCGATGTCCCCCCGCTCGTCGTGGATGAGGGGTGAGCCGGGCCGGAGGGCCTCGAAGGGATCGTCCACCTCGGGTAGCAGGTCGTAGGTGACCTCGATGAGGTCCAGGGCCCGGCGGGCGGTCTCGGCGTCCACCGCCGCCACCGCCGCCACCTCGTCGCCGATGCAGCGCACCTTGCGGTCCTTGAGGGGCAGGTTGTCGTGGCCGTAGCCGAAGGGACGTTGCCGTACGTTGCCGGCGTGGATCACGGCCTTCACCCCCGGGAGGGCCTCGGCCGCCGAGGTGTCGATGCCCACGATGGCCGCGTGGGGATGGGGACTGCGCTTGATGGCGGCGTGGAGCAGGCCGGGGATGACCAGATCGTCGGCGTAGACGGTGCGCCCGGCGACCTTCTCGGGGGCGTCCAGCTTGGGTAGGCGCCGACCGATCACCGCCGTGTTCCCGGCTGGGGTCGGCTCCGGTCCGGTGTCGTTCATCTGTCGTCCCCTCCTGGTCTGTCGCCCCACGGACCCGTCCACGGACGGATGTTCACCCCGTAGGTCAGAGCTTGCCCACCCGGAAAGCGTATGTCAAGCTTTGCACGATCGAGTGCAGAGCGACATAACAACACGGCCCAGCACCACAGACGACACAGCAACACAGACGACACAGACGACATGGCCCA
>JALSTE010000356.1 GCA_026983855.1 Acidimicrobiia bacterium | reverse complement strand
GAATCACCGAGGGGCCCCCTATGAGGCCTTCCGCCACCCCTTCGAGGCCGCCTCGGCCGGGGCCGATCTGGGGGCGCTGGCCGATGTGGGCCGCCGGGCCGGGGCCCGTTACATGGTTCTCACCACCAAGCACCACGAGGGATACAGCCTCTGGCCCAGCCGCGCCCCGCACCCGACAATGGGGTCGTACCACTCTCCGCGGGACCTGGTAGGAGAACTCACCACCGAGGTCCGGGCCGCGGGTCTGAGAATGGGCCTGTACTACTCCAGCGGATTCGACTGGCCGGCGAACGACGCGGTCCTGGCCCGGGCCGCCGACGTCCTCACCGGCGTGCCACGCAGCGAGTCCTACGCCAGGTTCGTGGACGCCCAGTGGCGGGAACTGATCGACCGTTACCATCCCGACATCCTCTGGAGTGACATCGGGGCTCCCGCCGATCTGGATCTGGAGTCCCTGGTGGACCACTACCGTCGGGTGGTGGAGCACGGGGTGGTCAACGACCGATGGGTGCAGGGTCGGATCCCCGGGGGAGGGATGGGCCGATTGGCGGCCAGGGGTGCGGCCTCGGCCCTCGAGGCCGGTTGGCGTCGGCTACCCGCCGCCTGGAGGGAACTCAAGCCCGCCTCCCACCCCATCGGTGACTTCATCACCCCCGAGTACGCCACCCCGAAGGGGATCCCCGAGCGAAAGTGGGAGGCCACCCGCGGGGTGGGTCACAGCTTCGGCGCCAACCACCACGAACCGCCCGAGGACATCATCAGCGGCACCGAGTTGATCCGTCTGCTGGTCGACGTGGTGGCCCGCAACGGCAACCTGCTGATCGGGGTGGGACCCCGCCCCGACGGGACGGTCCCCTCCGAGCAGACGGAACCGCTCCTGGCCCTGGGCAGGTGGCTTTCCAGCCACGGTGGGGCCATCTACGGCACCCGGCCCTGGTCGATGGCCGCCACGACCACCAGTGAGGGCACGGAGGTCCGCTTCACCCGTGACTCCCGCCACCTCCACGCGGTGATGATGGAGGCCCCACCCACGAGCGAGTTCGCCCTCAGGGGGGTGCGCTCCGTCGGGGAGGAGATCGAGGCGGAGATCCTCGGGACGGACCAGCGGCCCCGCTGCCGGGTGGAGTCCGGAACGGTGTGGATCACCCTGCCCCCAGGCATGCCCCCCGATCCGGCCCCGGTGCTGAGATTGCCCCTGGAGGCGCTGGCCCCGGCATGATCGCCCCGATGGGAGAGGAGGGTGGGATCCCACCCGTCGGGCGGCTGGACCCCCGATGGAGTGGTCAGGAGTTCCCGGCCCCCAGGTACACGCCTTGGAGGATCTCGGGGTCGTTCCGGAGCTCCGACGCCTCACCCGACCAGGCCACCTCACCCCGATCCATGACCGCGGCCCGATCCGCCACCCCCAGGGCCACCGCCGCGTACTGCTCAATGAGCAACACCCCCACCCCGGTGGCGGCGATGCGGGCCACGGTGTCGACCAGCCTCTCGACGATGATCGGGGCCAGCCCGAGGGACAGTTCGTCCACCAGCAGGTAGCGGGGTTCGACGGCCAGGGCCTGGCCGATGGCCAGCATCTGCTGCTGTCCCCCCGAGAGCGTGCCCGCCATCTGCTCCCTCCGGTCGGCCAGCTCGGGAAACAGCTCGAATACGGACCCGAGTAGCTCGGCCTCACGGGACGGATCAACCACCGCGGCCCTGACATTGTCGGACACGGACATGGAGGAGAACACCGTGTGCCCCTCGGGGACCGCGGCCAGTCCGGCCCGGCGGATCCGGTTGGGTCTGCGGCCCTGCAACTCGGTGCCGTCTAGGACCACCCGACCTCCCGTCACGGGGAGACGACCGGCCAGACCCAGAACCAGGCTGCTCTTACCGGCCCCGTTGGCCCCCAGCAGGGCCGTTACCCGTCCGGCCCCCACCGTGAGCGAGAGGGAGTGCACCACCGGTCGCCCGCCTCGGGTCACGGTCAGATCCTCGATCACCAGGGAACTCATGACCCCACCCCCAGACCCCCCAGGTACACCTCGGCCACGGCGGGGTCGGCCAGCACGTCGGCGGTTGGCCCGGTGGCGATCAGGGACCCGAAGTCCAGGGCGGTGGTGGTCTCACACACGGCGGAGATGAGCTCGACGTCGTGGTCGATTATCACCACCCAGGCCCCGGTCTCGGATTGGATACGGGACAGCACCTCCACCAGGGCCCGGCGATCGTCCCCGCTGACCCCCGCCGCCGGCTCGTCCATGAGAACCAGACGGGGTTCACCGACCACGGCCCGGGCGATCTCGGTGAGTCGCCTCTCCACCGTCGTCAGTTCGGCCACCGGTCGGTCCAATCCCTCCAGGCCCACCAGCTCGGCCGCCTCCGACACCCCGCGACCTCGATGGGCGGGGCAGTGATCCAGGGCCACGGCGATGTTGCCCCCGATGCTGAGATCCTCCGCCAGCTGCTCGGTCTGGAAGGTGCGGCGCAGACCCCAACGGGCCCTCCGGCGGACCGCCATGGTGTCCAGACGGGTTCCGAAGGCCTCCATGGTGCCGGCCACGGGGGTTATGAATCCGTTGAGGGTGTTCAACAGGGTGGTCTTTCCCGCCCCGTTGGGGCCGATGACGCCGTGGGTGGGGGCGGAGACCGTGAGATTCAGACGGTCGATGGGCCTCACCACCCCGAACGCCACCGACAGGTGGTCCAGTACCAGCATCAGGTCTCC
>JALSTE010000355.1 GCA_026983855.1 Acidimicrobiia bacterium | reverse complement strand
CTGGGTGGTGGAGAACGGCGCCGTCGTCCCCGGTTCCGAGCGACGGGTCATGGTGATCGACCAGCCCGGTCCGGGACACAACGGCGGCGGAATGCAGTTCGACCCCAGGGGGGATCTCTTCGTGGGGGTGGGTGACGGCGGGGCGTCCAACGGCGCCGACGCCAGGGATCTCACCAATCTCCTGGGTTCGATCGTCCGGATCCGTCCCCGGACCGACGCCCCCGGCTATGAGGTCCCACCGGACAATCCGTTCCTCGGCGACGATGACGTCGCCGACGAGATATTCGCCTATGGGATGCGGAACCCGTGGCGCCTCTATCTGGATCCCGGCAACGGGGACCTCTGGTTCTCCGACGTGGGCAACGGCACCACCGAGGAGATCAACCTGATCCCGGCGGGGACCTCGGGCCAGGACTTCGGGTGGAACCTCTTCGAGGGGAGCCGACGGATACGGCGGGGCGAGATCGACATGACCCCCGCCGTCTACGAGTACGGACGGGACCGGGGGGTGGCTTCGATAGGCGGCGTGCGCTACCGGGGGACGGACATACCCGCCCTGAGGGGGGCCATGGTGTTCGGTGACCTGCTGGGCCGGCTGATACTGCTGGGGTCCGAGGGCGCAGCGGTTCACGTCCGCCTCGACATCGGAACACTGGTTTCGGTGGCCGACGGCCCCGACGGGGAGATCTACCTGCTGAGCATCTTCGGGGGTGTCTACCGACTCGCCGCCGAATGACCGACCCGGGGGACCTCAACCACCCGCGGGGGACGTCCAGACATGACCGTCCCTGACCTCATCGGGGAATGGGAACCATCGCAGGTGCTCGAAGTCCTCGGTGACGTCGGGGAGCCCCAGCGGCGCCGGCAGGGAGTCCCGACCGTGATCGAGCACCTCCCGGGCCCGCTCCAGATAGGTGTTGAGCGGTTCGGCCCGACGATGGACTGTCCCCCGGTAGTCCATCTCCCCTGAGGTGTAGTCCACCTGGGACAGACTCAGTGGCGGTTCGGCCACACCGTTGCGGTGTCGCCACAGTCCGGTCTCGGGCTCGAACCGGTAGTAGGGCAGCAACCGCCATCCATCAGTGGCCACGAGGTCGACGGCGTCGAGGATGTACTCGAACACCTCCTCGGCGATGAAGTAGTTGAAGTTCACCCTGACCCAACCGGGCTTGATCCCCTCACAACCCCGGTCGACCTCCCGCTCGAACTCGTGGGACCGCTCGAGGTCGATGCCCAGGAGACGGTGCCCATAGGGTCCGGCACAGGAGCATCCGCCCCGCGACTGGATGCCCAAGAGGTCGTTGAGGAGGGCGACGACGTAGTTGTGGTGCAGATATCCCCGCCCGAACCGGACCACGAACGAAACAATGGACAACCGTTCGGCGTCGTGCGATCCCAGGATCATCAGATTGGGATTGGCGTCCCAGCGGGCGATGGCCCGGGTGACGAAATCCTCCTCCCGGCGGCGGATCTCGGCCGCCCCCACCGCCTCCTTGAGTTGGAACACCAGGCCGCAGCGAATGGACTCGATGATCGCCGGTGTGCCCCCCTCCTCACGGTGTTCGATCTCAGGTAGGTAGTCGTGTTCGCGGGGGCTCACGTACTGGACCGTGCCCCCGCCGGGGACGTCGGGAACCCGGTTCGTGAACAGCTCCCGGCGGGCCACCAGCAGGCCCGGTGTGCCCGGTCCGCCGATCAGCTTGTGGGGAGATACGAAGATGGCGTCCAGGTAGGCCCCGTCGGGATCGGAGCTACTGCCCATGTCCATGGCCACGTAGGGGGCGGCGGCGGCGAAGTCCCAGAATGACAGGGCCCCGTGACGGTGCAGCAATCCGGCCACCGCGGCGGTGTCGGTGATTATCCCGGTGACGTTGGAGGCGGCGGAGAAGGACCCGATCTTGAGTTCGCGATCGGCGTACTCCTCCAGAGCGGCCTCCAGCTGCCCCAGATCCACGTGGCCGTTGGCGTCCTCGTCGATCATGACCAGATCGGCGATCGACTCCCGCCAGGGCAGTTCGTTGGAGTGGTGCTCATAGGGCCCGATGAACACGACCGGCCGCTCCTTGGCGGGTATCTGCTCCCCGAATCGGTAGCGGTCGTCGAGCACGGAGGGAATGCGCAGGCCCATCACCCCGATCAGCTTGTCGATGGCCGCGGTGGAACCACTGCCGCAGAACAGCACCGCGTGCTCATCGGTGGCCCCGACGCAGCGTCCCACCAGTCTCCGGGCCTCCTCCCGGAGTCTGGTGGTCTGAAGACCGGTCCCCGAGGACTCAGTGTGGGTGTTGGCGTAGAGGGGAAGCACCTCATCACGGATGAAGTCCTCGATGAACCCCAGGGACCGGCCCGAGGCCGTGTAGTCGGCGTAGACGATCGGCTTCGGCCCGAAGGGGGTGTCGAACACCTCGTCCCGGCCGATCACCGAGTACCTGATTCTCTCGACCAGGCCCGGGGGGGCTTCGTGCGGGGCGTCTTCGGAAATTGTGTCCACGCCCCGATGGTAGATCTCCCGCCGACTCCCTCCGGCTCTAGCGTGTGGCCGACACCAGACCGACGGGGACCGGAGACGACATGGACCGAGCAGTGACCGTATCCACCGAGGGTGGGGTGCGCCGCCTGACACTGTCCCGCCCCGAGCGTTACAACACCATCACCCCCCGGCTCCGCGACGAACTGCGGTCGGCCCTGCTGGACGCAGCCGCCGAGGACGAGGT
>JALSTE010000354.1 GCA_026983855.1 Acidimicrobiia bacterium | reverse complement strand
ACACCCTCGACGTCTACGTCGGGTACCTCCGACGTAAGACCGAGGCCGCCGGCGAGCCCCGGCTGATCCACACCGTCCGCGGGGTGGGGCACGTCGTCAGGCCCGGGTGAGATCGTGAGACTCAGGACCAGGATCGCCCTGCTGACGGCTCTGGCCACGGCGGTGGCGGTGGTGGCGGTCTCCGCCTCCGCCTGGTTCCTGGCCCGACACCAGGCGGTGGTGGCGGTGGACGGGCTTCTCGACGACAGGGCGGCGGCGATCGTCGGATCGGGCCCCGGCCGTCGTCGACCACCGGTGCTGACCGAGGATGTGCTGGTCCAGTTCATAACCCCGCGGGGGGTGGTGGTGAACCCCACCGGGACGGTCCTGCCGGTGACGGCGGGGGATCTGGAGGTGGCGGCCGGGGATCGGGCCTCGGTTCGACGCAGTGACACGGTGGAGGACGTTCCGGTCCGGATCCTCACCGTTTCGGCCTCCCACCTACCCTCCGGCGGAGCCGTGATGCTGGCCCGTCCCCTCACCGAGGTCGATGACAGCCTGGCCCGGCTGGGTCGGGCCCTGGTGGTGCTGTCCGGTCTCGGGGTGCTGGTGGCGGGGCTCGGGGGGTTGATCGTGGCCGGTCGGGCCATGAGGCCGGTGGCCCGTCTGACCGAGGCCGCTGAACACGTGGCCGAGACCGAGGACCTCGATGCGGTGATCGAGGTGGACCGCCAGGACGAGCTGGGGAGACTGGCCCAGAGCTTCAACCTCATGCTCGGGTCCCTGGCCACCTCCCGGCGGCAGCAGCGGCGACTGGTCACCGATGCCAGCCATGAACTGCGAACTCCGCTGACGGCCCTCAAGACGAACCTCGAGGTGCTCCGAAGGGTGGGGACGATCGAACCAGGGGAGAGGGAACGCATTCTCGATGACGTGATCTTCGAGGCCGATGAGCTGGCCACCCTGGTGGGTGAGCTGGTCGACCTGGCGACCGACGAGCACGAGTTCGGCAGTCCGGAGGTGGTGGATCTCACCGAAGCCGTGACCCGGGTGGCGGCCCGTGAGACCCGGAGGTCGGGCCGTGACGTGACCGTCGTGGGGGACGGGTCCCGGGTGGTGATGGTCCCGGCCCTCCTGGACCGGGTGGTGGGGAACCTGGTCGGCAACGCCCTGAAGTTCTCCCCCCGGTCTGAGGGGGTGGAGATCGTGGTGTCCGGGGGGCGGATCGAGGTTCTCGATCGGGGACCGGGTGTTCCCGACGCCGACAAGGAGGCCGTGTTCGAGAGGTTCTACCGCTCCGATGAGGCCCGGACCCTCCCCGGCAACGGGTTGGGTCTGTCCATCGTCAAGGCGGTGGTTGAGCGGCACGGAGGTTCGGTCCGGGTCGAGGACCGTGAAGGCGGTGGAGCCCGTTTCGTGGTCGAGCTCCCCGAGGCCGACTGACCATCCTCGTGGCCCGACCTCGGGAATCAGGGATTCCGCCCCGATTCTCATCGGATTCTCAGACTGGTCTCAGATACTCCTCACATCCACAGCGGAACGTGTGTTCATCGGAGGTCGCAGGGATCTCCGCCCTGAGCAAGAGGAGTCAGTCATGAAGAAGAGAATTGCCGCCCTGGCATCGGTCCCGGTCCTGGTACTGGGCGGAGCGGCCGTCGCCGGAGCCCAGACGGGAGGGGACAACCCCACCGACACCAGCTCCGATCCCGCCCCCGTTGAGGCTCCCGCCCCCACCCACGTGGGTCGCAGGGGTCCCCGTGCGGGTGGGCCCGAGGCGATGGCCGAGGCCCTGGGTATGGATCCCTCGGAGTTGAGGGATGCGGTTCGCGGGGGTCAGACGATCGCTGAGGTCGCGGAGTCCCGGGGTGTGGACATTGATGCGGTCATCTCCGATCTGGTGGATCAGGCCGAGGCCCGGGTGGCGGAGTTGGACAATCCGCAGGCGGCGGAGCGTTTCGACGCCGAGAAGCTGACCGAGCGTCTCACGGCGCTGGTGAACGGTGAGATTCGTCCCGGTCCCCGTGGCCCCCACGGCCCCCGTGGTCCTCGTGCCGGGGTCGATGGTGCCGGTGGTGCGGACAGCACCCCGGCGGACAGCGCCCCGGTACCCGCCTGAACCCGATGACCTCGGGGTGATCCCAACCCTCGGATCACGGTGGAGTCGGAGGAACCCTCCCGCTTGACACCGCTCCGACCCACCGGTAGCTCCGGCCGACGCCCCCAGGGCGTCGGCCGGACCGCGTCACCGGTTGGTGCGGCACCCCCAACGGGATTCGAACCCGTGCCGCCACCTTGAAAGGGTGGTGTCCTAGGCCGCTAGACGATGGGGGCAGGAACGTCCCAGGATAAGGGTCGTGGAGCCGCGGTGACGACCTGGTTGCCAAACACCCGGTCGCCCTCGGGGGAATAGGTCGACGGGAATCGGGTTCAGCAATCAGACCGATGGTTGAAAGGGAGGCCGGTGGCCGGATCCTCGACGGGAGTGGTGTCGGCCGTGCTGGTCGGCTACGTCCTCGGTGCCGTCCCCTCGGCCGATCTGGTGGCCCGGCTATCGGGTGTCGACCCCATTGACATTCGTCGGGCCGGGTCGGGCAATCCCGGGGCGGCGAACACCGCCGATCAACTCGGCCGGTGTAGCGGGGGGATGGTTCTCGCGGCCGACGTGGCCAAGGCCGTCATCGCCGGGCGGCTGGGGAGGCGCCTCGGAGGTGCTGCGGGCCTCCAACTCGGTGCTGCGGCCGCCGTT
>JALSTE010000353.1 GCA_026983855.1 Acidimicrobiia bacterium | reverse complement strand
CTCACCGCCGCCCCCTTTCCCCGGTTCTCGGGCAGGGTGACCACCAGGTCGGCGACTCCGTTGGCCGCCTCGGTGGTGCCGTCGTCGGACCCGTCGTCGACCACCACTATCTGCAGACCACCGTCGTCCGCCACCCCGGCCAGAGCCTCCCGGAGCCTGGCGACGCTGGGTCCCACGACCTCCTCCGCCCGGTAGGCGGGCAGGATCACCGACAGCCGGGGCTCCCCGGGGCTCGGGGCCCGACGCGGGGAGACCCGCTGTTCAGCCCTGACGGTCGTGAACAGCACCTGGCGGTAGTTGATGGAACGCACCACCGAGGCGAACAGCAGGGCCAGGGCCTTGGCTGCCAGCACGGCGGGTACGGAGTCCACCCCCAGTACGACCGCCAGGCTGAAGACCGTCACGTCCACCAGCCCCGACAGGGTCATGGTCCGGAAGAAGGGACCGGGTCTACGGTCGATCACCGCATAGGTGTCGTCGGGGAAGGTGAGGCGACGGTGGATCACGAACGACGACACCGAGGCCACCAACACCGAGGCCATGTCGGAGGGGATCCAGGCCAGATCGAGTCCCGACCCCAGACCCAGCAGTACCGCCACGTCGACCGCGGTCACCAGCAGACCCACCAGCACGAACCGGCGGAGTCGCCTCTTCACCGGACCGGATTCCCGGGACCCCGACCGCGGTGGCCCGGGCGCGGCGCGGTTCTCATGCCGGTTCGGAGGGTTCACCGGGTGGCTCGACCGGCCCCGACACCACAGCGCGGTCCGAGCCCGGATCCCAGAACTCGGGGTCGCCACCATCGATCCGGCGGCGAACCCTCAGCTCACCCCCGCGGGCGAAGGCCACGAGGACCAACAGACCCAGGATGGTGAGACCGTAGCCCGCGTACTCCACGGGGGTGTCGCCGTACCTCAGGACCACGTGCTTCGACGTCGGTATCACGACCATGAAGTTCGGGCTGGCCCGGTAGGGCCCCTCGGCCCCCTCGACCGACCAGTTGGGGAAGTACGACACCCTCACCATCACCGGTACCCCGGTGCGGTCCACGTCGAAGGAGACACTCTGGTCCTCGATGTCGACGTTGGTGACCTCCACCGGCGGAAGGGGATGCCGGGGGGCGGCGTCGATCACCTCGGCTCCCGCCACCTCGGTCGCCGCCGTACCCGGAGGCACCACCCGGGCCCACTCCGGCGGGCCCTCGGCGGTGAAGGGAACGTCCCACGCCGAGGGATCGTTGAACCAGGCCACGCCGGGGTCGGTCCACTCCCGTCCGGCCTGGCCGATGCCCTCGGCCACCACCGGCTCGAACGCCAGGGGAGCCACGACGGCGGGGTCGGTGATTCGGTAGACCACCCAGGGGTCGGAGAAGGCCACCGCCACCAGGTCATCGGGACGCTCGGCCGCCGCCTGGCGGGCCTGGTCGCTGAACGCCAGGTAGTAGGTCACCCCCATCATCCTCATGTGGGCGATGCCCTTGTCGATGTCGAAGTCGGAGTAGGGGATGTCCCTCATGGGCCGGGAGGGCTCCGCCGACACCTCCGACTGCAGGAGGAAGTGGTACGGCACGGTGGGGGTGGACTCGAAGTACAGGCCCTCCATTGAACCGATGCAGCCGTCGCTGAAATGGGGCAACAACATCGGGGCCATAGGGGTGCCGTACTGGTCGAGCTGGGTTCGCCCGAACTCCCACATCGCCCGACCGCAGCCCTGCTCGGCACCCACCTGCTCCATGGTGGTGATGAGCGAGTAGTACTCGGGGTAGGCCGCCTTCTTCTCATAGCCGGAGAAATTCCAGTTGGCCCAGCCCGACACGAAGTTCATGTCGCCACTACCGACCCTCAGTGGACCCCAGGCGTAGCCACCGTCGGAGGTGCGGTTTCCCCCGGGCAGAACACCCAGGTGGAGGGCGACCCAGCCGTAGCCCACGACCAACACCGCCACCGGCATGGCCAGTCGGGCCCACCCGAACACCTGATCCAGGACCGGCCAGTCGGGGCCGCCCTCCAGGCGGCTCCGTAGCTCCACCGCCACGGCCCGGGCGATGTAGAAGGTCCCCATGGCGGCGAGGATGTAGAGACTCAGGTACCAGAATCCCAGGAAGCGGGCGTTCCAGAGCCGGTTCTGGGGCCAGAAGACGAAGGCCAGGGCGGCGGCGGCGGCGATTCCTCCCCACGCCAGGGCGATCCGGTCCCAGTGCAGGATCCCCAGTACCAGACCGGCCCCGGCCAGGGCCAGTAGCCAGCCCGTGGCCAGATACGTGCCGTCTCCGGGGATCAGCTCGGGGCTGAACAGGTAGTGGCGGACGTCGTTTATCTTGCCCCATCCCATGTCGTTCATGTAGCCCCGCCGGGCCACGAATGGGAGCAGCCAGAAGGCGGTCAGGAGCAGACCGGTCGCTCCGGTGGTCAGGGCCCACCAGGTCCTCCGGAACTCGACGGCCAGCAGCACCCCGATGAGCATGATCACCACACCGAGGCGGACCACCGCCGAGGAACTGACCCTCACCGTGGCCGCCACCAGCATGAAACCGGCGATGGTGACCAACAGGGTCTGGGTACGCCCCACCAGGGCCGGGAGACGGTGGTAGCCGCGGGTGGCGACGATGATGATCGCCCCGGCCACCGCGAACAGCAGGGGGATCAGGTGGCTGAGGGCCGTCAGGGCCAGGAAGACCGCCGCCCAGCCCCGGTACCGACCGGTGTCGAGACCAGCCACCACCAGACCC
>JALSTE010000352.1 GCA_026983855.1 Acidimicrobiia bacterium | reverse complement strand
GCCAGTCCATCACCAGGTTCTCGATCTCGGTGACGGCGGGGCTGGTGGACCACATCATGCCCTGCACCCCCAGACCGGCGGACACGAACTCGGCCAGGACCGACTCGGGGGAGGACGAGGCGGGAAAGAACGCGAACCAGCCCGGGTGCTGCCAGTGGGTGATGCCGGGGAGCACCACCCGGTCCAGGTCGGCCAGGAGGGCCTCGAAGGGCTCCCCGTGGTCGGGGGGATGGGCGGCGGCCCGCGAGCGGACCTCCCCCGGGTCCACGGTCGACTGCACCGGGAGATCCGACACCCGGTCCATGTAGTCCGCTATCCAGTCCACGATACGGCGGCCGTGGCGGCGGAACTCGCTGCTGGACATCGTTCCCGAACCCGGATGCCGGGGCGGGGACGGTTCAGGGGAATCTGCCATGGGGTCAAACTAGATCGCCGGGATGCATCCGGTGGTCACCGGGCCCTCGCTGGGGGAGGTGGTGGCCGGTACCCGGTCTCAGCGCAACCCGCCGTGGTGGCTGAAGGGCGCGGCGCCGTCGCAGTCCAGGGGGGGAGCCGTGGACTTGCGGATAACCAGGTGGGTGGACATGCGGCGGTGCCGTTTGCCTCCCCCGGGGTTCTCGATCAGGTCGATCAGGAGTTCGGCGGCCGACTCCCCGTGACTGGGCACCTCCTGATCGACGGTCGTGAGGTCCAGGATGGACGCCAGCTCCGAATTGTCGAATCCGATGACCGAGAGATGACCGGGCACGTCCAGCCCGGCGTCGCGCGCCGTCTTGAGGGCGCCCACCGCCATCTCATCGGAGCAGGCGAAGATCCCGGTGGGGGCCTCGGGCCGGCTCAGCAGCTCGGTCATGGCCTCGGCCCCCCCGGCGAGGGTCATCTCGGCCACCACCTCGCTCACGGTGCAGCCCATCGCCGTGGCGGTCTCGGTGAAGCCGGCCCGACGCTCCCTGAGCACCTCGTGGCGAACCGAGTCGTCTATGGGGCCGATCAGCAGGGCCAGGCGGCGATGTCCGAGATTGGCCAGGTGCACCGCCGCCCGGGCGGCACCGGAACGGTCCTCCACGCCGACGGAACTGAACTCGGTGGACTCGGCCCCGATGGTCACGACGGGGGCGTGGATACGTCGCAGGTAGGCGGCCTCGGTCGGGTCGGGGACCACGGCGACCAGGATCAGCCCGTCGACCCGGTTGCGGTAGGGGGCGGTCTCGGTCAGGAAGCGGCGCTGCTCGCCGGTCTCGACGTGGTAGAGCACCAGATCGAGTGAATGGGGGCGCAACACCCGCTCGGCCGCGGCCACGACCTCCGTGAAGTACCACTTGTCGAAGGCGGGCACGGTGACACCCACGGCTCCCGTTCGGCCACTGGCCAGATGGGATGCCGCGGCCATTGGCCGGTACTGGAGTTCGTCGGCGGCGGCCATGACCCTCCGGCGGGTGTCCTCCGAGACGTTCGAGAGGCCGCGCAGGGCCCGGCTGACCGTGGAACGGGAGACCCCGGCCCTCTCGGCCACCTCGTCGGCCTTGACCCTCATGGCCGCCTGAACCTACCGTCCCGCGTCGCTGAGATCATCCAGGCAACGGTACCCGTATGGGCCCAGGGACACCACGGGATGGGACGCCTCGCGGTGTCCGGCCAGCACCCACCTGCCGTCGTCGGGAAGGCGGAACTCGACCGCGGAGTCGGTGACGTTGACGAGGACGAGGCTGCGGCTTCCGCCCACGGACGTGCGCTCGACGCCGAAAACCGAGTCATGGTCGGGGAGTATCCGTTGGGCCGAATCGGGGTGGAAGGCGGGGCGGGACGCCCGGGCCCGCAACTGGATCTTCAACCCGTTGAGGACCCGGGCGGGGACCGAGTCGGGTCTCCTGAGGGCCCGCTCCACCTCGGCCAGCTCGACCGTGGCCCGATTCAGGTCACGGGGCTGGCCAGTCCTCATGTAAGCGGCGGTGTCGTTACGTGATCCGAGCAGTGAATGGGCATACACCAGGGGAATTCCCCTCAGGGAGAAGGCGATGGCGTGGGAGGCCAGGTGTCGCCTCAGGGCGAG
The DNA here is from genome assembly GCA_026983855.1 of Acidimicrobiia bacterium. Classification (GTDB taxonomy): domain Bacteria; phylum Actinomycetota; class Acidimicrobiia; order Acidimicrobiales; family Poriferisodalaceae; genus DRKF01. Next base: position 681 of record JALSTE010000352.1, on the reverse strand, counting down.
GTCGGGGGAGCCGGCCCCGACGAGCGACATCCAGGTACCGCCCAGCTCGTAGGGAACCGGCTTCCCGTCCTCACCGGCCCGGCTGTTGACCCGGGCGCCGGCGGCTTCGGTCATGGAGATGACCCGATCTATCTCCGAGCGGGGAAGCAGTCCCTCCACCGGCCTCAGTCCGACACCGTCGTGGGAGGCGAGGAAGTTCAGGAACGTCGTGTCCGGGCGCGGGGGCGCGACCGAGGCCGCCCACTCCCGCAGGGGGCCGGAGGTCCCGGTCAACAGGGCGTGGAGCACCAGGGGTGGCAGGGCGAACTGGTAGACGGCATGGGCCTCGGGACGCCCGGGGGGGCCGAAATAGGAGATGTTCTCCCGGTGGGGGACGTTGGTCTCCGTCACCAGTATCACGGAGGGGTCCACGGCCTCGATGACGGACCGGATGATGCTGACGATGGTGTGGGTCTGGGGAAGGTGGATGGAGCTGGTGCCCTCCCGCTTCCACAGGAAGGCGACGGCGTCGAGGCGAATGGCTCCCGCCCCGTGGTCCAGGTAGTTCAGCAGCACCCCGATGATCCGCAGGAGCACCTCGGGTTGGCGGTAGTCGAGATCGGCCTGGTCGGGGGAGAACGTGGTCCAGACCGTCACCGGCGACCCGTCGGGTCGGAGGAACTCCGTCGTGGGGGGGGAGGT
>JALSTE010000351.1 GCA_026983855.1 Acidimicrobiia bacterium | reverse complement strand
CTTCTACCCCGACGTCGTCGCCAAGGTGGTGGAGCCACCAGCGGAGCACTCCCTGATCTGCGCCATCTCCATGGGCTGGGCCGATCCCGACGCCGCGGTGAACAACTTCCGCACCGAACGCGAGGAAGTGGACTCCTTCACCCGCTGGTACGACTGATCCCCGGACCCCCGAACCGTCACCCGAGGCCTCGTCCCCGGCTCGAGAACACAAGGAGCGGGTAACGAGGACCCCAGCTCGGGAACACAAGGAGCGGGTAACGAGGACCCCAGCTCGGGAACACAAGGAGCGGGAATCGAGGACCCCGGCTCGGGAACACAAGGGGCGGGTAACGAGGTCGACGTCCGCCCGGGCCCGATCAGGAATCGAAACCCACGCCGAAGCGGTCGAGCAGTTTCAGCCAGGGCCCCCGTCTCCCCTGGTTGGCGTCGGCCCTCTTCATGGCCCGGCTGGTCATCTGGACCACCGCCCACCTCAACGGTTCGGGAGGGATCGGGAACGGCCTGCGTCGCACCATCTCCAGTTCGGTCCGCTCGGTGGTGCGCCCGTCCACCAGGTCCAGGGCCACCGCGGCCCCGAAACGGGTGGCCCCCACCCCCAGGCCGGTGTAGCCCCCGACCCACACCACCCTTCCGTCCCGGCTCCGACCCCAGGTGGCGGTGAAGCGGGAGGTGGTGGCTATGGGCCCGCCCCAGCGGTGGGTGAACCGGACCCCCTCCAACTGGGGGAAGGTGGCGAAGAAGTGCTCGGCCAGCAGGCGGTGGGTCGCCTCCCTCTGCTCCATCTCCGGGGTCATCCGGCCCCCGAAGGGGTAGATGGCGTCGTAGCCGCCCCACAGGATCCGGTCGTCGGCCGTCAGTCGGTAGTAGTGGAACTGATTGCCGACGTCGCTGACACCCTGGCGTCCCTTCCATCCCACCGACTCCATGCGCTCCGCCGGGAGAGGCTCGGTGATGAGCACGTAGTCGTACACGGGTATGACGTGGGCCCGGGTGCGCACCGGCCCCCGGAAGGCGTTCACCGCCACCACGGCCCGGTCGGCCGTGATGACCCCCTCGGGGGTCCGGAGGGTGACCCGGCCCCCCTCCCTGCCGATACTGGTCACCGGACTGTGGTCGTGGAACTCCACACCGAGACGGTGGGCGGCCCTCGCCAGGTCCCAGGCCAGACGGGCCGGGTCCAGGATCCCCACCCGGTCCCGGCGCCACACCCCCGCCTGATAGGTCGGGGAGCGGATCTCGGAGCGGACCCGGTCCCGGTCCCAGAACTCCACCCGGGCGCCCAATCCCTCCAGCTCGGCGTGGTACTCCCGCAGTCCCGCCACCTGCCACGGTTCGGTGGCCACGTCCACCTCCCCGGTCATCTCCAGGGCGCAGTCGATGCCGTGACGCTCCAGGGTGTCGATGAACCCCTCGAGGTTCTCCCCCGCCAGACGTTCCAGGGTGTCGATCTCGTCGGGCCAGTGGGCCACACCGTTGTCGTGACCGTGGGTCAGCGAGGAGTCCAGGAATCCCCCGTTGCGTCCGCTGGCCCCCCGGGCGAGGCGCTCGGCCTCCAGCACCACCACCCGGCGACCGGGATCGGCCTCCACCGCCTGCAGGGCGGTCCACAGCCCACTGAATCCCCCACCCACCACGGCCAGGTCGAAGGAGTGGCGTCCCCTCAGGGGAGGGAAGGGGCCGGGGGCCCCGGGACGGTCCAGCCAGTACACGGCGGGGGAGGCCGAGGCCAGGGCCCGCTGGCTCCACTCCCCACCACCGCCGGCTCTCCCCTCGACCACGTTCATCGTCTCCCCTGGTGGTTCACCTGACGCTCGGAGCCCCCGATCTCGCACGGCGACCCTCGAGGAATCCGTGCCCAGGTGATACATCTGCAACTAAATCAGTTGAAAGAGATATCTACTTCAATCGCATCGGTGGGCATTGGGTGACTATAGTACCGATTCCGTGGAGCGGACCGTTACCGGGCGGGTCCGCCGGGAGGGAGAGCCACACCGGAGATGAAGCGTCCGATGCCGTTCCCGTTCACCCACCGGGAGATCCCGCGCCCCCTCGACCGCCCCGATCCCCTCCGGTGGGTCCTCCCATGAGCGAATCCGACACCCCCGCCGTCGCCCTCGGTGGGGTCACCAAGAGGTTCGACGAGGTGGTCGCCGTGGCCGACCTGAACCTCAGAATCGCTGATGGGGAGTTCTTCTCCCTCCTGGGCCCCTCGGGGTGCGGCAAGACCACCACCCTGCGGATGATCGCCGGCCTGGACTACCCCACCTCGGGATCCATCACCATCTTCGGTGACGAGATGGGCCTGGAGCCGCCCAACAAGCGGCCGGTGAACACCGTCTTCCAGTCCTACGCCCTGTTCCCCCACATGACCGTCGCCCGCAACATCGCCTTCGGCCTGGAGATGCGTCGCGTCCCCCGCGCCGAACGGGCCGAGGCGGTGGACTGGGCCATAGAGCTGGTCCGCCTCAAGGGAATGGAGAAGCGCAAGCCCGAGCAGCTCTCCGGTGGCCAGCAGCAGAGGGTGGCCCTGGCCCGGGCCCTGGTCAACCGACCCAAGGTCCTCTTGCTGGACGAACCCCTCGGAGCCCTGGACCTCAAGCTGCGTCAGGAGATGCAGGGGGAACTCAAGGCCCTCCAGCGGGACGTGGGAATCACCTTCATCTACGTCACCCACGATCAGGAGGAGGCCCTCACCATGAGCGACCGCATCGCGGTGATGAACGAGGGTCATCTGCTCCAGGT
>JALSTE010000350.1 GCA_026983855.1 Acidimicrobiia bacterium | reverse complement strand
GGTTCACCCACCCCGACGATTACTTACCCTGATCTCGTAGCGAAAGGTCCCATCGACCAGAGCCTCGACCGCACTCAGGGCCGTCCCGGCCGAATCCACCTCCGATGCCATCGAAGTCGGGGGGAGGCTCGAGGTCGGGGTGGGGGAGTCTCCGTCCACATCCGAGGGAGCGGTGGAAGTGGTCACGGCCCGGCCCGGACTCACCGACTCCGGCGGCACCGAAGCAGATTCGGGCACCCTGGTGGCCGTGTCTTCGGAGGCGGGGGATCCGAGACGGTCCCCGGTGGATGCTGGGGGTCCGCCACAAGCCCACAGGGCCAGGGCCAACACCACCAGGGCCGGGATCAGGGATCTCGGTTTCGCCGGGCGCACCTTCCGTGACCGGATGGAGGTCAAAGCCCCACGCCCACGCCGGCCATCAGGTCGTCGAAGGAGTCGGTGATGTCCACGGCATCGGTGGTGTCGGGCATCTCCACCTCGATGTCGGGGGAGTCGTAGTCGAAGAATTCGCTGCGAATCACCTGGACCATCTCCAGATCGGGCGGGCCCGAGTCCCCTGATCCGATGTCACCTCCCACCTCGGACATCAGATCCGACATGAACCGGCCCAGATCCAGCCGAACCTCCAGCAGTCGCAACCGTGACTGCTCGTCATGGGCGATCGTGACGTTCACCGGCGTCTGCATCAGCCGAGTGACGACCTCCCTCACCGCGTCAGCCGAGCCCGGACCCAGACCCTGAGGCAGACTCCCCATGGCATTTAGAAGCTCCTCACGGTCCATGCCCCGGGCATCCATCAGTTCACCCATGGTGAGGCGCCCGGTCACCTCGGTCACCTCCTCGCCCCTGAGGGTGATGCTCCGTTCGCCGGAGGGACTCCGAAGGGCAGCCACCAACCGGGCCAGACGCTCCGGTTGGAGCAACTCCATTTCGGGACCACCACCGTTCAGGGCGGACAGCCCGCCGACCTCGTCCAGGCGTACCAGTCCCCACCCGTCCCCCATCTCCCGCACCGACCGGGGGAAGAATCCCAGTCCGGCGTCCTGCATCACGGCCACGAAGGGCGCCCGTACGAGCATGATCGTCCCGTCGATGTAGGTCTCCATCACCAGTTCATCCCGCCGGTCGAGCAGCTCCGGTGGGGCCAGGGGCCCCGAAGCCAGCATCACACCCAGATGGGTGACCGAGTGCACGACCCCGTCCCTGGCCTCACCGGTGCCGACGGGTTCGGTCGTGCTGCCCATGGACCCCAGGGGGCCCAGGTCGATCTCGACGAAGCTCTCGAATCGGTAGGCGGTGTCGGAGACCAGGGAGTCGGCCACCCGGGCGAAGCTGAGCGAGGGCTCATCGCCGGGGGCGGCGGCCACCTGCGGGTCATCGACTTTCCCCGCCGAGTCGCCAACTCCTGATCCGGTGTTGATCACGTCTGCGGATGAGTCCCCGCAGGCCGCGGCCAGGGTCAGGACGGCCGCCAACAGGACCAGCAGCTTCCGACGGCGGGAAACGGTCATTTTGCTATTCCTCTCCACCAGGGCTCTCCACCCGGAATCCACGGACCAAGGTATACGCCGCCGGGCCGTGATCCGGTGAAACCCCCGCCACCCACCGCCGGCGTCGGGTCGGGCGAAGCGCACACCCCTCGGCCGGAGGGATTGTTCAGCCGGTGACGTCACCGGTGATCGTGATACCTCCCTCACCGGGGAGGATCTCGCCGACCACCGCGGCGGCATGGCCGGTGTCGAGGAGGCGGGCCACGGTCTCTCCGGCCCGCTCGGCCGCCACGGCCATCAGCAGGCCTCCCGAGGTCTGGGCGTCGGCCAGAAGAATGCGGGTGGTCTCGCCCCCTCCGCTGAGACGCCGGGCCAGGTGCTCGAGATTCCTCATGGTCCCACCGGGGACGAAGCCCGCCTCCACCAACTCGACCACACCGGCGAGCAGCGGAACGGCGGCGGCATCGAGGGTGGCGGAGATGCCTCCTCCACCCAGCATCTCGCTGAGGTGACCCAGCAGTCCGAACCCGGTGACATCGGTGGCGGCCCGGGCCCCCGCCCAGCGGGCCACCCTGGCCGCCTCGGCGTTGAGTCGTTTCATGGAGGCCACCGCCTCGGCGTAGGTGACGGCCAGGCTGCCACCGGGGGCCACCTCCTCGGGGCCACTGCGCTTGTGGGCCGTGGCCAGGATGCCGGTGCCGAGGGCCTTGGTGAGGATGAGAACATCGCCGGGACGGGCCCCGACATTGGTGAGTATCCCGGTGGTCTCGACCTCCCCGGTCACCGCCTGACCGTACATGGGTTCGGGCCCGTCCACGGTGTGACCGCCGGCCACGATCCATCCCCCCTCGGCCGCGGCGTCGGATCCCCCGGCCATCACCTCGGCCAGGATCTCGAGGGGGAGGCGGTCCCGGGGCCAGGCCACGAGATTCAGGGCGAATAGGGGAGTGCCACCCATCGCGTACACGTCGCTGGCGGCGTTGGAGGCGGCGATGTGACCCCACGCCCGGGGGTCGTCGACGATGGGGGTGAAGAAGTCGGCGGTGGACACCAGGGCGCGGCCGTCGGGCCGACGCCACACGGCGGCGTCGTCGCTGGTTCCCGATCCGACCATCAGGTCGGGGTGGTCAGGTTGGGGTGAGTGACGCAGGACCTGCGCCAGGTCGCCGGGACCGAGCTTGCAGGCTCAGCCGGCGCCGTGGCTGTAGGAGGTCAGACGCACGTCTCGGGCAGGCATGTCGGGTCCGAGGTTA
>JALSTE010000349.1 GCA_026983855.1 Acidimicrobiia bacterium | reverse complement strand
GCCCTCGGCCGTGAGCCTCACCCGGTCACAGTTCCCGCAGAACGGGCGGGTGACGCTGGCGATGACCCCGATCTCCCCACCGCCATCGACGTAGCGAAACCTCTCGGCCGGTTCCGAGCCGCGGGTGACCGCCTCGATGGGGAAGGTCTCGGAGATTCGTTCCACTATCTCGTCAGCAGGGACCACGAGGCTCTCGTTCCACTCCCCACCGGCGTCGAGGGGCATGAACTCGATGAAGCGGACGGTCACGCCGCGCTCCCGGCCGAACCGGGCGAAATCCACGACCTCGTCGTCGTTGATACCCCTCATCATCACCGTGTTGATCTTGACCGGGTCGAACCCCGCCTCGCGGGCCGCCTCGATCCCGTCGAGGACCTTCTCCAGGTCGTTGCGCCGGGTCAGCTTCTCGAAACGGTCGGGGTGGAGGGAATCCAGGGAGATGTTCACCCGGCGGAGACCGGCCGCGGCCAGGTCGTCGGCCAGGAGCCTCAGGGTGGCGCCGTTGGTGGTCATCGACAGATCGGTACCGAGCTCGGCCAACTTCCCGATCAGACGCGGCAGGTGGGCCCTGACCGTCGGCTCACCCCCGGTCAGGCGGATGCCATTGAACCCGAACCTCTCCACGCACACCCGGGCGAACCTGACGATCTCCTCGAAGGTGAGGATCTCCTCCCGGGGAACCCAGGTCATGCCCTCGGCGGGCATGCAGTAGCGGCAGCGGAAGTTGCAGCGGTCGGTCACCGAGATCCTCAGATCCCGCACCGTGCGGCCGTGGCTGTCGATCAGATCGGTGGCGGACACGCGACCGACTGTATCCGGCCCCCGACGATCTCGATACCCCCACCGGGTCCGCTCGGCTACTCCCCCAGAACCAGCACGTCCACCTCGGACCCCGCCGGAATCCCCGCCCCGTCGGGCACCACGGCCAGGGCGTCGGCCCGGGCCATGGCCGCCAGCATGTGGGACCCCTGGCCACCGGCGGAGCGGACGTACACCCGACCATCGGCACCCCTCTCCAACACGACCCGCAGGAAGTGCGTCTTGCCGTCGGGATGACGGTTGAGCGACTCCGCCGCCACCCCCCGTACCGGTACCCGGAAGGGTCGGGAGTGGCCCATCATCGACCGGAGGGCGGGACGGGCCAGCAACTCGAAGCTCACCATCGAGCTCACCGGGTTTCCCGGCAGCCCGAACACGGGAACCCCCTCCACGGTTCCGAAGGCGAAGGGTTTGGCGGGCTTGATGGCGATCTGCATCCACCTCATGTCACCGATGCGCGACAGCACGGCCTTGACGAAGTCGAAGTCCCCCATGCTCACCCCGCCGGAGGTCATCAGGGCGTCGCACTCACCGACCCCCTGCCGAATGGCTCTTTCGATCAGAGCCTCGTCGTCGACCACCAGACCCAGGTCGACGGCCTCGAACCCCGACTCCTCGGCCAGGGCCAGCAGGGTCCGGCGGTTGGAGTCCCGGATCTGCCCCGGGCGCAGGGGGCCCGGACCCTCCACCAGTTCATCGCCCGTGGAGAGAACCCCGACCCGCGGACGGCGGTGGACCCGAACCTCGGTCAGACCCAGGGAGGCCAGCACACCGAGATGACCGGGCCGCAGAACGGTCCCGGCCTCGAACACCGTCTCACCGGCGGCGATGTCGTCACCGGGGAGACGGATGTGGTTCCCGGCGGGGACGGACTCGGTCACCAGGACCCGTTCCCCCCGGGTCTCGGTCAGTTCGACCATGACCACGGCGTCGGCTCCGGGGGGAAGCACCGCCCCGGTCATGATGCGGGCGGCCTGCCCCTCACCCACCTCCACCCCGGGTTCGGCCCCGGCGGCGATCGTCCCCACGATCTCCAGCTCGACGGGGGCACCGACCACGTCGGCGGCCCTCACCGCGAAGCCGTCCATGGCCGTGTTGGCGAAGGCGGGTATGGGCTCGGGACTGACGACGTCCTCGGCGGTGACGCAGCCGCGGGCCTCCGGCACCGGAACCCCGACCACCGGTAGCCGACCGACCCGACCCAGGACATGTTCGCGGGCTTCGGAAAGGGGGATCATGTCCCCGACGTTAGAGGTTCACTACCGCTCTCCGGTGCGGGGCGTCACCGACCTCAGTCCAGGAGTCCCCGGTCCCTCACATAGGCGACGAGGAAGGCCTCGAAATCGGGCCCCAGGTCCTCTCGGTCGCAGGCGAATTCCACGATGGCCCGGAGGTAGTCGGCCTTGGACCCCACGTCATAGCGACCCTCGGAGAACACGACCCCGTACACGTCACCCGAGGCGGTGAACGAGGCGATGGCGTCGGTGATCTGGATCTCCCCGCCCCGACCGGGCGGGGTGGCGTCAATGGCGTCGAATATGGACGGGCCGAACACGTACCGACCCATCATGGCCAGATTGGAGGGGGCCTCCTCGGGGGCGGGCTTCTCCACCATCGAGTGGACCCGCACCAGACCGGGTTCCACCTCGGTGGCCTCGACGCACCCGTAGAGGGACACCTCATCGGGTGGGACCTCCATGAGGGCGATCACGTGGGCCCCGGTCCGCTCGTGGGTGGTGATCATCCGGGAGAGGACGTCGGAGTCGGGATGAAGCACGTCGTCCCCGAGCAGTACGGCAAAGGACTCCCCACCGACGTGGTCCCGGGCCTGCCCTATGGCGTGGCCCAGCCCGAGGGCCACCCCCTGGCGGACGAAGTGGACCCTGGCCATGTCCGAGCTGGCCCTCACCATCTCCAGTTCCACC
>JALSTE010000348.1 GCA_026983855.1 Acidimicrobiia bacterium | reverse complement strand
TCCCCCCGCTCCCGACCCCTGGGCCCTCGTCGAGCTGGCCCACGACATCCGACCGGCCGACTACGCGACCGACTTCGTCCGTCAGGCGGCCCACCTGTCGGGCCTGGATCAGCCGGTGACGGTATGTGCTTCTGGTAGGCCCAGATGGCTGGCAGGGATCCTCGACGACGTTTCCGTGAGGGTTCTGGACCCTCGTCGTCCCGTCGAGGCGCTGCGAATTCTGGAGCGCCACGGTGACACCGGGTTCGACCCCGGCGACGCCACGGCGATGGTGCTCCGAGCCGCCCTGGTCGCCTACGCCGACTGATGCTGCGCCGCCTGTCGGGGGGGTGACGCCACGCAGATCTGGTGGGCTGGTTGGCTTCGGGGTCGCCCGCCGGGATCTGGTTCGGGGGGTGACGCCACGGGAACCGGTGACTACCGTGGTCATCTTGACCTCGCGGGCCGTGCTGGCGGCGATTTTCCTGGCCCTGTTCTCCGGGGCGATACCGGCTTCCGTCGGCGCGTCCCCGCTCGCGCCCCTCGGGACCACCCCCACCGTGGTCCCGGCGCCGGAGGTCGAGCCCTCCTCGGAACTGGTGGCGGTGGTCCGGGTGGACGGGGAACTGGAGATTCTCTCCGCCGAGGCGGACGGTCTGGTCGACACGGTTCGGTTCGCGACCGAGGCCGCCTCCGAGGGTGACCTCCTGGCCCTCGAGGTCGACGGTTCTGCGAGCATCGGCTCCGATCCGCTCAGGCCGAGGCAGTGGGTCCTGGACGGCTTCCCCTTCGAGGCCATCAACTCTGACTACGACGGTTCGGGGGTGACGGTGGCCGTGGTGGACACGGCGGTGGCGGCCGGACACGAGGACCTGACGGGGGCCCTGGTCGACGGCTGGGACTTCGTGGAGGACCGTCCCTTCGACGTGTCGGCCCCCGATCGTTCGACGTCCGGAGCCGATCACGGATCACACGTGGCCGGGATCATCGCCGCTCGGCCCGACAACGGCGTGGGAATCAGGGGGGCGGCCCCCGGGGTGAAGGTCATGCCGGTCAGGGTGCTGCCGGACTCGGGCGCTGGTTCGGTGGCCGACGTGGCCCGTGGAATCCTCTGGGCGGTCGATCACGGGGCCGACGTGATCAACGTGTCCCTGGGCACCATCGCCGACCTCAGTTCTCTGCGGCTGGCGATCGAGGAGGCGGAGTCGGAGGGGGTGCTGGTGGTGGCCGCCGCCGGGAACTACGGATCGGGGGACAACCGGGTCTGGTACCCCGCCGCCTATCCCACGGTCGTCTCCGTGGGGGCCACCGACACCGGGGGTGGGCACTGGTACCGCTCGACGGTCGGTTCCTTCATCGACATCTCCGGACCCGGGGTGGGCATCTACTCCCTGGGCGGGTCCACCACCGCCACCTACCGCACGTTCAGCGGCACCTCGATGGCCACCCCCTACGTGGTGGCGACCCTGGCCCTGATGAGGGAGGCCGCCCCCACGGCGCCGGTGGGGAGCATCAGGTCCACCCTCAACTCCACGGCCGTGGACCTCGGCGACCCGGGCCCGGATCCCGTGTACGGCCACGGGCTGATCGATCCCGCCGCCGCCGTGGGGGAGTTCGACACCCTCGCCCCTCGTCCCCCGCCCTCGGTGTCGGTGGTCACCTCGGTCGACGGCACGGTCGCCTTCACCTGGGAACAGTCTCCTTCCTTCGATGTCAGGCAGTACGAGATCACCCGTGACGGTGTGCCCGTGGCCGCGGTGGCGGCGCCCGGTTCACCCGGTCCGGTGGCGGTGGCGGTGTCGACACTGCCATCCCTGGATGCCGCCACCCCCGCCCGGTACGGGGTGCGGGCCGTGGATCTCAACGACAACCGATCTGAGATCTCCCTGCCGGGGGACGCGCCCGAGGGGCTGACGCTGTCGTCGGGTGCCCATCAGGTGGTCGTGTCATGGGATCCGGTGCCCGGGGCCGTCGGATACGTGGTGGAGACGGACGGTGGGAGTGTCGTGCAGGTGCCCGGGCCCCCGTTCGTGGTGGAGCGGTCGGTGGCCGGCACCCAGGTGGTGGTCCGGGTTGCGGCCCTGCCGGCGCCCGGGGTGATGGGACCGTTCACCGATCAGGCGGTGGCGGCCGTGGGCGAGCTGGTACCGGGCCCACCCACGGGCCTGGGCGCCGAACCCGTGCCCGGGGGGGTGGTGCTCCGCTGGGACCCGCCCGGGTCGGATGAGGTCGCGGTGGAGGGGGTCGGGATCTCCCTCGACGGCGGTCCCGAGGTCTCCGTCAGTGCCTCCTCCCGGACCTACGAGTGGGACGGGCTGGTGCCCGGAAGCACCCACGAGTTCGCTGTGCGGTTCGTGGGCGGTGACGGGACCGGCGCCCCGGCCACCGTCGTGGCCGAGGCGGGGCGGGAGCCGGAGGCACCGGTCGAGGGTGTGGACGCTCAGGCCCACTCGGGTAGCTACTGGATAGTGGGTGGGTCGGGAAGGGTGGTTCCCGTGGGCGGTGTGGAGAACCTGGGGGGAGCGCCGGGTCCGGTGGTGGCCGGGGCCCCAACCCCCTCCGGTGCCGGATACTGGCTGGTGGACGGTTCCGGAAGGGTTTCGGCGTTCGGCGACGCCCGGCATTTCGGCGACGCCTCGGACCTCGCCTTGAAGGGTTCGATCGTGGCCATGGCCCCCACCCGCACGGGGCGCGGCTACTGGTTGTTGGGATCCGACGGGGGGGTGTTCTCATATGGTGACGCCGTGTTCCACGGTTCGACGGGGAACATGG
>JALSTE010000347.1 GCA_026983855.1 Acidimicrobiia bacterium | reverse complement strand
TCCCATCCCTGACGTCGGGCGTACCAGACCCCCACGACTATCCCCAGCGCGACACCGCCCCAGATCCCGAGACCTCCCTCCCAGATCTTCACGACATCGAACCAGTGCCCCCGGAACTTCTGATTGTCGGTGACCACGTGGTAGAGCCGAGCCCCGATCACCCCCGCCGGGACCGTCCACATGGCCAGACGGGCGATGTCATCGGGTTCACCGCCCCTCTCCTCCCACCTTCGCTGGGTCAACCAGACCGCGGCCAGGACCCCGAGGGCGATCATCACCCCGTAGGCGCGCAACTGCAGGGGCCCAATGTGGATGGCATTGGAGGGGGGGCTCGGTATCGAGGCGAGAATCAACACGGGAACTCCAGTTCTGGATCCAGGGGGAACCATACCCACCGGCGGTATCTTCCGTACCGCGGGGTCCGATGAGGCGAACCACTGGGGCCACCAGGGCCGGACCCCAACAACCACTCACCCCTGGCCATCTCCTACCCTCTGACCATCGACACCACCGATCAACTCCCCCCCACCGACGAGGTCCGCGGTCTCTCATCCGACCAGGTTTCGGAGATGCTGTCCCGGGGCCTGGTCAACACCCTGCCCAAGGCCCCCACCCGGACCTTCAGCCAGATCGTCAGGGCCAACGTCCTGACCCCCGTGAACGGCATCATCGGGTCCCTCCTGGTCCTGATCCTGGTGGCGGGCAAGCCCGGGGACTCCCTGTTCGCCGGGGTGATCGTCACCAACTCGATCATCGGCATCATCCAGGAGGTCCGGGCCAAGGCGACCCTCGATCGCCTGAGGGTTCTCAGTGCCCCCCGGGCCACGGTGATCAGGGACGGGGTTGAGGTCCAACTGGACACCGAGGCCGTGGTCCTGGGTGACCTACTCGTGGCCGGGCCCGGGGACCAGATAATCGTGGACGGCAGGGTGGTGGTCGCCCAGGGACTCGAAATCGACGAGTCGCTCCTCACCGGCGAATCCGACGCGGTCCGAAAGCACCCCGGCGACGAGGTGCTGTCGGGGAGTTTCGTCTCCGCCGGTTCCGGCCGCTACGTGGCGACCCGGGTGGGCGACCGGTCCTACGCCAGCACCCTGGCCAACGAGGCCCGCCGGTTCGTCCTGGTCAATTCCGAACTCCGGGACGGCATCAACCTGATCCTGAAGGTGCTCACCTGGATCATCCCCCCGGTGAGCGCCCTGCTGCTGTGGAGTCTGCTCCGCAGCCAGGAGAGGTGGCAGGACGCCCTCCAGGGCACGGTGGCCGCCGCCGTGGCCATGGTCCCCGACGGCCTGGTCCTGCTGACGAGCATCGCCTTCATCGTCGGGGTGCTGGCCCTGGCCCGCCACAACGCCCTGGCCAAGGAACTCGCGACCGTCGAACTCCTGGCCCGGGTCGACATCCTCTGCCTGGACAAGACCGGCACCATCACCACCGGTGCCATCGGTTTCGGCGAGGTGGACGTGCTCGACGGTCGTGACCCGATCACGGTGGGTCGGGTGCTGGCGGCCATGGTCCGGGCCGACCCCTCCCCCAACGCCACCCTCCGGGCCGTGGGTTCGGCCTTCAGCGACCCCGGGGACTGGGTGCCCAGCGAGGTTGTCCCGTTCTCCTCGGCCCGCAAGTGGGCGGCGGTGAGCTTCGGCGAGCGGGGTACCTGGCTACTGGGTGCACCCGAGATCCTGGTTCCGGAGCCCCCACCGGAGTTGGCCGCATCCCTCGAACTCCACACCACCAGGGGGGAGAGGGTGGTGCTGCTGGCCCGGGCCGAACAGCCGGTGGTGGATGAGGGACTCCCGTCCGGGGTGGAGGCGGTGGCCCTGGTGTTGCTCGAGGATGAGGTCAGGCCCGACGCCAGGGAGATCCTGACCTTCCTGGTGAACCAGGGAATCCGACTCCGGGTCATCTCCGGTGACAATCCGACCACCGTCGCCGCCGTGGCCCGGCGGGCCGGGGTCCCCGGGGCCGAGGTGGGATTCGATGCCCGCGAACTTCCCGACGATCCCGATGAACTCGGTCGGATCCTCGAGAAACATGTCGTGTTCGGGCGGGTCACGCCCCATCAGAAGAGGGCGATGGTCAAGGCCCTCCAGGCCCAGGGCCACATCGTCGCCATGACCGGAGACGGGGTCAACGACGTTCTCGCCCTCAAGGACGCCGACATGGGAATAGCCATGGGCTCGGGCAGCGCCGCCAGCAAGGCCGTGGCCCAGCTGACCCTGCTCGACAACCGCTTCTCCACCCTGCCCGTGGCCCTGGCCGAGGGCCGCAAGGTGATCAACAACATCGAGCGGGTGGCCAACCTGTTCGTCACCAAGACCACCTATGCCGTGGTCCTCGCCGCCGCCACCGGTGTGCTCTCGGTGCCCTTTCCCTTCCTACCCCGGCATCTGACCCTCATCGGCACCTTCTCCATCGGTGTACCCGGGTTCTTCCTGGCCATGTCGCCCAACACCTCCCGGGCCCGGGCCGGCTTCGTGACCCGGGTGCTGAGGTACTCCGTACCGGCCGGGGTGGTCGCCGGGACCGCCAGCTTCGCCCTCTTCGAGATCCTGCGACGGACGGACGGTACGACACTCGAGGAGGCCAGAACCGGAGCGACGGTCGTATTGCTGGGGTTGGGTCTGGTGATCCTGGCCCAGTTGTCCATACCCCTGAACCTGCGGCGCACGGGACTGATCCTCGCCATGCTGGCGGGATACACCGCCGCCCTCACCCTTCCCCTCACCAAGACGTACTTCGTCCTGGTGCCCCC
>JALSTE010000346.1 GCA_026983855.1 Acidimicrobiia bacterium | reverse complement strand
GTCGTCGCAGCAGCGGGTTGTGTCCGGGGTGGTGTCGTCGCAGCAGCGGGTTGTGTCCGGGGTGGTGTCGTCGCAGCAGCGGGTTGTGTCCGGGGTGGTGTCGTCGATTGCCATCCCGGCCCAGACGGCGAGTTCTCCCCGGGTTGGGTAGCGACCATCGGACACGACCGCGCCCTCGACCATGACCACGGGCAACGCCTCCTCTCCCCTGTCGGCCAGCAGGCGCCGGATCTCGGACCGGGCCGCGAACTCACCCGGCTCCTGGGAGAGGTTGAAGCGCCGGACGGCGAGGCCCCGGTCGCTCAGCCAGTCCAGATCGGCGGCGAAGGTGGCCAGGGCGGGGTCGACACTGGGACCGCACACTCCCGTCGAACAGCACATGGCCGGGTCGAAGACTTCGATCATCACCACTTGGATACTCCCTTTCGAGGTTCACGAGGCCCGCGCGGCTCAGGCAGGCCGGTCCCCAGAGTCTCATATCGACTAATGTCGAAGTGTAACCAGTCTCCGGACCCGTCGGCGGCGGTCGCCCCGGAGAACCCCGGGTATATGGTCCGGAGGGTTCGCGGCGTCGAAGATCGGACCCACGCGGGGGTATCCATGAGACAGAGAATTGTGGCCGAGGTTGGCATCCCCGGTCGGGGTGAGCCGGTGGAGGGAGCGACGGTGCTCCTCGAGGGAGCGGAGATCTCCTGGTTCGGACCCACCGCGGTGGCACCCAAACCATCGGACGGGGAGACCGTCACCGAGGTGCCGGTCGTCATGCCCGGCCTGTGGGACTGCCACACCCACTTCGTGGGAATGCGGAATCCCGATCTGGAGAGGTATTCCCTCACGAGCACGGTGGTGGCCGCGGCCCGGGCCACGGCGGATCTGGCCCGTACCCTCGAGGGTGGGGTCACATCGGTGCGCGACGTGGGTGGTCATGGCCTGCAGTTGGCCCGGGCCGTGGCGGAGGGGTCCATTCCGGGTCCGACCGTTCACGCCGCCGGACAGATCCTCTCCATGACCGGGGGGCACGCCGACGTGCACTCGTTGCCGCTGGACTGGGTGAATGAGTTGGCCGCCTGCGGGAGTGGTCTGGGACTCCTGTGTGACGGCGTGCCCGAGGTGCTCAAGGCGGTCCGGACCAACCTGCGGCGGAACGCCAGGTTGATCAAGGTCTGTGCCTCGGGGGGTGTGGCCTCGGAGGTGGACCATCCCATGCACCAGCAGTTCTCCCCCGAGGAGTTGGGGGCCATAGTGGCCGAGGCGGCCCGGGCCGATCGCATCGTGGCCGCTCATTGTCACGGCAAGGCCGGGATCATGGCCGCCCTGGAAGCCGGGGTCTCCACCATTGAGCACGGTAGCTACCTCGATGAGGAGGCGGCCGATCTGATGGTCCAGACCGGGGCGATCCTGGTGCCCACACGGTTCGTGGTCGAGGATCTGATGGCCAACTCGGGGAACCTGCCCGCCTATGTCGCCCGCAAGGCGGCCCTGGTCGCCGATCGCCACGAACAGGCGTTGAAGCTGGCCGTGGCCAAGGGGGTGCGGATCGCCGCCGGCTGTGATCTCTTCGTGTCGGGGGAGAACCACGGCCGTAACGGGGCCGAGATTCGGCACCTGATCAACGCCGGGATGACCGACCTCGAGGCCATCGCCGCCGCCACCGCCGTGGCCCCCGAGACTCTCGGCCCCCAGGCCCCGTCGTCGGGGCGTTTGGAGGCCGGATACGACGCCGACGTGATCGCCCTGGACAGAAATCCCCTCGATGACCGGTCGGTCTGGGGGGATCCCGGGGCCGTCACCCACATCTGGAAGTCCGGAATGAGCGTCAAGTCGCCCCAGGCCCCGGGCACCCCCCGCGTTTCGTGAGTGTGGGGGGTTGTGTGGGGGTCCGTGGGTTTCACAGATGGGGTTGGCGGGTGATCGGCGACGGGCTCGGCCGGGCCCGGGGGCTAGCGTGCCGCGATGACCGGTGACGGCATCGACCCCCGATTGGACTCCCGTCACAGCTGGGTGATCGCGGTCGCCGGTATGACCTCGATGTTCGTGGTGTTCGGGGTGGCCTACAGCTTCGGGGCCTTCTTCCGGTCCATGAGCGAGGAGTTCGGTGCGGGCAGTGGCCAGACGGCCCTGATCTTCTCCATCACGATCAGCCTGTCCTTCGTGCTGGGCATGTTCACCGGTCGCTGGGCCGACCGGGCCGGGCCCAAACCGGTGCTGATCGCCGGGGCCGTGTCCCTGACCGTCGGCCTGCTCCTGACCGCGGTCGTTCCCGAGTTGTGGATGGGTTACATCACCTACGGGGGTGGGGTCGGTTTCGCCGTGGCCTGTGGCTACGTACCCATGGTCGCCACCGTCGGAGGCTGGTTCCAGAAAAAGCGGGCCGGGGCCCTCGGGCTGTCGGTCGCCGGTATCGGACTGGGGACCCTGGTGGGTTCCCCCCTGGCCGCCCGCCTCATCTCGGCCACGTCATGGCGGACCACCTACGTCGTGTTCGCCATCGGTGGTGGAGGGGTGCTGGTACTGGTGGCCCTGTTGGCCGAGAGGGGTCCCGCCGCCCCGCCGGCGGCCCGGCCCCGTTCCCTGTGGCAGATGCTCCACGTGAGGGACTTCACCCTGCTGTACGGAGCGACGGTCTTCGTGACGCTGGGTCTGTTCGTCCCCTTCGTATTCGTAACCGCCTTCGCCGAGGATCGGGGGGTCGGTGACGTCGCCGCCGCCTCCCTGGTGGGAATCATCGGTGGGGCGAGCGTCGTGGGCCGTCTGGGCC
>JALSTE010000345.1 GCA_026983855.1 Acidimicrobiia bacterium | reverse complement strand
CCGCCTTGTCGGCCGAGTCCACGAACAGCACCCCACCCTTGACGGCGGGATTGTTGGCCACGATCCCCACGGGATTGCCCTCCAGGGAGGCGAACCCGACCACGAGTTCGGCCGCGAACAGGGGCTTGATCTCGAAGAAACTCCGGTCGTCCACCAGGCCCTCGATAACCCGGTGGATGTCGTACCCGGCCTTGTCGTCCTCGGGGACGTCGGCGGCGGACAGAGGTCGGGAGGGCGGATCCCACGCCGAGGCCGGCGGCCGGAGGCGGAAGTTCGTCGGCAGGTAGGACAGGTAGGTGCGGGCGGCCTCGATGGCGGCCAGGTCATCGGGGTACAGGTTGTCGCCGCACCCCGAGACCGTGGCGTGCATCCGGGCCCCGCCCATCTCCTCGAGGGTCACCTGCTCGCCTATCACCTCCTCGGCCATGCGGGGGGAGCCCAGGTACATCGAGGCATTGCCCTCCACCATGAACACCACATCACAGAAGGCGGGTATGTAGGCCCCCCCGGCGGCCGAGGGGCCGAACAGGCAGCACACCTGGGGCACCCTTCCCGAGAGGCGGACCTGGTTGTAGAAGATGCGCCCCGCCCCGCGGCGCCCGGGGAACATCTCCACCTGGTCGGTGATCCGTCCCCCGGCCGAGTCCACCAACCAGGCGATCGGCAGTTCCTCGGTCAGGGCCCTCTCGGTGGCCCTCACGATCTTCTCCACCGTGCGGGCTCCCCAGGAACCGGCCTTCACCGTGGTGTCGTTGGCGATGATGCAGACCGGTCGCCCGTCCACCAGGGCCCGTCCGGTCACAACCCCGTCGGCGGGCAGACCCTCGGAGAGGGCGTTGGCCAGGAGGCCGTCCTCCACCAGGGTCCCCGGATCGATCAGGGCGGCTATGCGGGCCCGGACGTGGAGCTTTCCCTGGGCCTCGAGCTTGGCCCGGCCCCGTTCGAGGTTGCCGGCCAGGGCGCGGACCGTGGCCTCCCCGATGCGGTCCACCTGACTGCGGTCGTCCGCCTCCGTCATCGGACCGCCTCGGCCGCGTCCAGCTCGGCCAGGGCCTCCGACACCAGCTTTCCGACGTGCTCCAGTTCGGTCAGGACGTTCCGGAGGTCAGCCAACCGGCTGGAGATGTCCGCCTCGAGATCCTTCACCCGCGCCCCCAGGGTCTCCAGCTGCGGTCTCTCCCCCGACAGCTCGTACATGTCGATGATCTCACGGGCCTCGGACACCGAGAGGCCGATTCGGCGCCCCCGGAGGGCCAACTGCAGTCGGGTTCGGTCCCTCTGGTCGTACACCCGACGGTTCCCCACCCGTTCGGGGGCCAGCAACCCCTGTTCCTCGTAGTAGCGGATCGTCCGCAGGGTGACCCCGAACTCGTCAGCCAGATCCCTGATGGACCACCTGCGTTTCCTGGGATCGGTCTCCTCGACCTCGTCCTGCATTCTCGGATCCTCCGGTTCAACTGTCGTCCCACGATGACTTACGTTTACGTTAACGTAAGTGTGCTCCCCGGCCGGGCCATGGGCCGGATCCCGCGAACCACACCACAGCGGTCACAGTGAGATGAGTACAGCGCCATGAACTTCGATCTGTCAGACGAACACGAGGCCTTCCGGTCGGTGGTGGCCGACTTCGCCCGGTCCGAGATCGCCCCCCACGCCGAGCGCTGGGACGCCGAGCACGTCTTCCCCACCGAGGTGGTGCTGGCCATGGGTGACCTGGGCCTCTTCGGGCTCCCGTTCCCCGAGGAGTACGGGGGTTCCGACGCCGGGCTGACCACCCTCTGCGTCGCCATCGAGGAACTGGCCCGGGTGGACGCATCCATGGCCATCACCCTCGAGGCCGGGGTCAGTCTGGGGGCCTCCCCCATAGCCCACTTCGGCACCGAGGAGCAGAAGCAACGCTGGTTGCCCGACCTCTGCGCCGGTCGGGCCCTGGCCGGATTCGGCCTCACCGAACCCGATGCGGGGTCCGACGCCGGCGGGACCCGTACCCGGGCCGAGATGGATCCGAGCACCGGGGACTGGGTTCTCAACGGAGAGAAGGCCTTCATCACCAACTCCGGGACCGACATCACCTCCCTGGTGACCTTCACCGCCCGTACCGGTCCCGGCGAGATCAGCGCCATCATCGTGCCCTCGGGCACCCCCGGGTTCGAGGTCCAGCCCCCCTACCGCAAGATGGGATGGCACGCCTCGGACACCCACGGACTGACCCTCACCGACTGCCGGGTCCCCGGGGAGAACCTGCTGGGTGAGCGGGGTCGGGGATTCGCCCAGTTCCTGTCCATCCTGGACGAGGGACGGGTGGCCATCTCGGCCCTGGCCCTCGGCACCATCGAGACCTGTCTGGAGGAATCGGTGCGCTACGCCGGTGAACGCAGGTCCTTCGGTCGGCCCATCGGGTCGTATCAGGGTGTGGCGTTCCAGTGCGCCGACATGGCCGTGATGGCCGACAACGCCCGCCTCCTCACCTACCGGGCCGCCTGGCTGCGGGACCAGGGCCGCCCCTTCAGCCAGGAGGCGGCCCGGGCCAAGCTCTACACCTCCGAGGCCGCGGTGACCGCCACCCGCATGGCCACCCAGATCTTCGGGGGGTACGGGTTCATGGACGAGACCCCGGTGTCGAGGATGTACCGCGACTCCAAGATCCTCGAGATCGGCGAGGGGACCAGCGAGATCCAGCGCCTGATCATCAGTCGGGGCCTGGGCCTACCCCTCGACTGACCCCCGATCTATGACCTCGGGGGACGCCCACAGCGACC
>JALSTE010000344.1 GCA_026983855.1 Acidimicrobiia bacterium | reverse complement strand
CGGACCAGATCCTAATCGGAGGCCTCCCGTACCCCCCGGACCGGCCCCGCGCGCCGCCCCCACCTCGGTGTTACCGGGGTAAGGCCCGTCGTCCCCGGTCCCAGACATCGGGGGTAGGTTGGGGGGATGACGGATCCCGGGTGTGAGCTGTGTCGGGCCGATCGCTTCACCCACTGGTACCACGAGGACGAGATCTGCTGGGTGGCCGACTGTGAGGCCTGCGCCACGCCGATGGTGGTCTGGAAGAGGCACGGGGAGGTTCCCCCCGAGGACGCCGTCCACCACATGCTGGCGGTCCTGGGTCGCACCGCGGAGCTTCGGTTCGGCCCGGGTGGCTACCGGATCGACCGTCACATGAGACAGGTGCCCGAACACTTCCACGCCCACGCCCGGGACCCTGACTGGCGGCGGAGGTCGTGGTCCGAACCACTGTCGATGTACACCGCGGTGGGAGGGCCGAGGAGGCTACGGGGCTCGGGCCGAGAGGACTGACCGACCCTCGGGTGCCGATCGTTCCTCAGGTTCGGGCCCCATGCGCCGATTGGACGTCGTGGCCCTCTTCGAGTCGTCTACCGGATCTGGTCACGTCCGGTCGGAGAACGCAACCACCATGTCTTCCAGACCCGAGCCGGATAAGGCACCGAACCCCCCCGAGGTCCAGTCCCATCTGACACCGGTGGAGGCCGTCGGTGCGACGAAACGGACCCGAAGGCAGTCGCGGCGCCGTGTCGACCGGGCCGGAGTGGCGACCCGGCCGATCGGGTTGGTGACGACGGCCGGCGAGGATCGTCCGGAGGCGGAGTCCCGGACCGGGGATGCGGAGCCCGCACCGGAGGCGATCTCCACCAGTGGGGAGGCGACATTCTGGAGCGATGACGGCGTCCAGGTCCCCCCCGGGTCCCCTTCGCCCGACCGGCGGAGGGCGGTGAGGCACCGGGCCAGCCCCCTGGACTACCTCCCCAAGCTGTCGCTGATGCCGTTCGTGGTGGCCCTGAACTTCGTGGTGTTCATCTGGCTGATCTGGACCGTGATCAGCTGATCGGCCGGTCGCCGTCGATCCCGCTGACCGGGAAACCCGGCGGGGCCCACTCCGATGGATTTGGGTATCCTCCGACGGATGCACGACACTGCGACGCCCCGTGGATCCATCCGGCGCATCGGCCCCGCCGCGGTCCTGGCCCTGGGTCTGGCGATCTCCGCCTGCGGAGGCTCGGCCCAGGCCGAGTTCGTCCCACCCCCCGATGAGCAGTACCCACCGAGCCAGCTCGAGGCCGGACGCGACATCTTCCTGTCGAGCTGTACGTTCTGCCACGGCAACAAGGGGGAGGGGGGTACGGGCCCGAACCTGCGGCAGGTGTGGGAAAGGCGCTCCCACGACGACCACATCACCAAGGTGACCGAGGGCGGGAACGGTATGCCGGGATTCGGTCGGAGCCTCACCGAACAGCAGATAGCCGACGTGGTGGCCTTCGAGAGGGCCGGTTGGGATCTGCTCGACTGAGCCGATCCTGATCCCCGTCCGGTCCCCATCGTTCACGGGTTGGCCCTGACCGACTGCCCGGTGGCGGGAGAGGTCGCCGGGGCCCCCGCCACCTGTCTACAGTCGGGGCATGCTCGAACCAGGCGACCGCGCTCCCGCATTCACCCTTCCCGATCAGAACGGGGAGAAGGTCAGGTTGACGGCCTTCAAGGGTCGCAAGGTGCTGGTCTTCTTCTACCCGAAGGCCAACACCTCGGGATGCACCACCCAGGCGACCGGGCTGAGGGACATCGCCGACCAGATCGGTGACACCGTCATACTCGGCATCAGCCCCGATGAACCGGCCCGGCAGCAGAAATGGGACGACAAGCACCACTTCGGGTTCCCCCTGCTGTCCGACCCCCAGCACAAGGTGGCCGACAAGTACGGGGTCTGGGGACCCAAGAAGCTCTACGGTCGGGAGTACATGGGTATCACCCGGTCGGCGTTCCTCATCGACGAGAGGGGTCGGATCGTGCGGGCCTGGTACAAGATCTCACCCAAGGACACCCCGAGGAAGCTCCTGGCCGCCCTGGCCGAATCGGGAGACGGTCCGAAGGGTGGGTCGTGAGCGACCTCCCCCGTCCCGAGGACCTGCTGGCCCACCGGCCGCCCTTCCTCTTCGTGGACGAGATACTGGCCCTCGAGCCCGGTGTGTCCTGCACCGCGGTGTGGCATCTCACCGGAGACGAGTTCTTCTTCGCCGGCCACTTTCCCGGTCTGCCCACCCTCCCGGGGGTGCTCATGGTCGAGGCCCTGGCCCAGACCGCGGCGGTGGCCGGGTTGGCCTCGGGGTCGATGGGGAACCGCCTCCCCATGTTCGGCGGGGTGGACAAGGCCCGGTTCCGGCGTCAGGTGGTACCCGGGGAGGATCTGATCATGGAGGCCACCCTGGGCCGGATGAGCGCCCGGGCCGGTCGGGCCTCGGGTGTGGCCCGGGTGGGCGACTCCGTCGCCTGTCAGGTGGAGATGATGTTCGTGATGGTCGATCGCCCCGATCCCTGAGCGACGTCCCGGGGGCCGTCGCCTCCCCTGGGGTCCGGTGGGCTCTGCCCCTGGGGTCCGGTGGGCTCTGCCCCGGGGTCCGGTGGGCTCTGCCCCGGGGTCCAGTGGGCTCTGCCCCGGGGTCCGGTGGGCTCTGCCCCTGGGGTCCGGTGGACCTACTGCGGCGGGCCGATGACCAGGGTGCCGTTGTGGCCCCCGAAGCCGAAGCTGTTGGACAGTGAGGGTCCGGGGGTCCACGGC
>JALSTE010000343.1 GCA_026983855.1 Acidimicrobiia bacterium | reverse complement strand
GCCGTCAGCAGGGCGATCCTGGTCCTGAGTCTCACGATCTCACCCGGGCCTGACGACGTGCCCCACCCCGCGGACGGTGTGGATCAGCCGGGGCTCGCCGGCGGCCTCGGTCTTACGTCGGAGGTAGCCGATGTAGACGTCGAGGGTGTTGGAGGCCATCTCGGCGTCGTATCCCCAGACGTGCTCATACATCTGGTCCCGGGTCAACACCTGACCGGCATTCTCCATGAGGTACTCCAGGAGGGTGAACTCGGTGCGGGTCAGCTCCACGGCCCGGTCCCCCCTCGTGACCGTGTGCCCCACCGGATCCAGGCGGAGGTCACCAACCTCCATCACCTCCGAATCAGCGGCACCGGAGGGAACCGTCCGCCGCAGCAGGGCCCGGATACGGGCCAGGAGCTCCTCGAGGGCGAAGGGCTTCACCAGATAGTCGTCGGCTCCGGCGTCCAGTCCGGCGACCCGGTCTGACACCCCGTGACGGGCCGTCAGAACCAGAATCGGCAGATCCCCACCCTGGGCCCGGATCCGCCGACAAACCTGGAGCCCATCCAGGTTCGGCATGGTGAGATCCAGAATCATCAGGTCCACCTCATCATCCCCGGCCGCCCCTCCGGTGGCCATCTCCAGGGCCGAGAGCCCGTCGGACGCCGAGCGCACCCGGTAGCCCTCGAACCCGAGGGCCCGCTCCAGGGCCGTGCGGACCCCACGGTCGTCGTCCACCACCAGAACGGTCGCCTCACCCGGTCCCGGTTCGTCAACCACGGGTCACCCCCTCGTCCCTGTCGTTCCTGCCCATGATGCGCCCTTCGGGTCCGGAGTCGGCGACGGCCGCCTCATTCCGAGCGAGTGGATAGCGGGCTCCCATGAGAATCAGATGAGAGACCCCACCGGCGGCCGGACGACGGCCCGACTCCCGGACCGCTCCTAACCGACCACTATGTGATCGTCGAAATGAATCCCGGCGGCCAGGGTGCGGTGGACGGGGCAACGGGTGGCGATCTGCTGAAGACGCTTCCTCTGCTCCTCGGTGAAGTCACCGTCGATGAACACCTCACCCCTGACATGGTCCAACCACCCACTGGCCGAGTCATCACAGCTCTCGCAGTCATCGGCGTGTATGCGGTCGTAGGTGTAGCGGGTGGACACCGAGTCGATGACGAAGCCCTTCCGGCGGGCGTAGAACTCCATGGTGATGCTCGTGCAGGCCGCCAGGGCCCCGAGCAGCATCTCGTAGGGGCTCGGACCGAGATCGGTTCCGCCCACGTCGATGGGCTCATCAGCCCGCCAGCTGTGACGTCCGTTGCTGATGGTGACGGTCGTACCGCCGGTGAGTTCCGCTGTGATCGTGGCCATGGCCCCAGCTCACCACATGACGGGGCCGGGGGCGGCCCCACCACGAAAATCGGGAACGCGGCGGGACCCGGGCCTCAGACCAGGTGGAGCAGTCCCAGGCCCTCCTGGACCACCGGAGTGGCGGGCAGGTCACCCACGGCCTGGATGATGGCCTCCATGACGACGGAGAACACGACCAGACAGGCGGTGATGATGAGGCTGGCCAGAATGTACGGCCCCCATGACTTCATTGGATCTCCTCGGATCGGTGCGTCCGATCCACGCTAGCCAGCTCCGATGGCACCGAGCGACCGGTGCGGGGGATCAGACCCGCGGTATACCGGCCCCGAGGAAACCCAAACCACAGCGCGGACACCGACCACCACCAGCGAAAATCAGACCAGCGGGAAACCGGCCCCGAGGAAACCCTCGACGAGACCGATTTCGACCGGATAGCTCAACTGGGACCGGGCCGTGGCGGGATCCAGCCAGCGGACCTCGTCGACCTCGTTCGGATCGGGGGGAGTCCGGAGATTCTCCACGACCGACATCGGGAACACGACGACCAGCTTCACCGTGTCCTCGTCCAGCATGTAGGCGATGGGACGCGGGGGACCCTCGATGCGGGCCCTGATACCGGTCTCCTCGGCGACCTCCCGCAGGGCGGCCTCCTCCCAACTCTCACCGGAATCGACATGTCCCTTGGGTAGGGCCCAGTCGTCGTAGCGCGGTCGGTGCACCACGGCCACGACCGGACGGCCCTCCCGCCGGTCGAACACCACACCGCCGGCGGCCCGGTCTACGGGCGCCCTGCTGAATCGTCCCATGCTCCCCACCGTAGCCAGCCAGCGGGGCCCCACCCCCCGCCTCATCCGCCTACGATCCACCCGGCACCCCCTGACCAACTCCCCGGGGACCCACGACCCAACCCGAACCAGCATGAGTGATCCCGAAAAGACCCAAAAGCGGCTCCTGCCGTGGCTGCTGAGCGCCAACGCCGTGGTGGCGGTGCTGGTGGTCACCGCCGCGGTGATGCTCTGGCGGGGCGACGGAGGGAGTCCCTCCACCCAACTCGCGACCGTTGAGAGTCCGACCACGACCAGGGCGCCGGCGGTCTCCGATCCGACCACTACCACCAGTTCCACCGTTCCCGCGGCCACCACCTCGTCGAGCACGACGACCACCAGCCCTCCCTATGACGGGTGGGTCGACCCCTCCTCCTCGGGACGGCCCTGGAGTTCCACCGTCGAGGGACTGCTCACGTTCCGAGGCAACCCGACACGTACCTTCTACGGTGAGGGACCGGTACCCGCAAACCCCAAGGTGGCGTGGAGCTTTCCGGACCACGCGATGTGCTCGGAGTCCACGGCCGGGGGCATCACCAAGACCTGGTGTGGGACGGGCTGGACCGGACAACCCTCTGTGTGGGAACG
>JALSTE010000342.1 GCA_026983855.1 Acidimicrobiia bacterium | reverse complement strand
ACGGCATCGGTGTGCAACACGGCCCGTGGTGACTCCCGCCGCACGATCTCGGCCACCTGCTCCAGGGGTTGAAGCACACCGGTCTCGTTGTTGACCGCCATGACCGACACGATGGAGACGCCCTCATCGAGGCGATCGGCCAACTGGTCCAGATCGATGATGCCGTGGCGGTCGACCCCGATCACCTCACCCCCCGAGGCCCGGACCGGGTCCAGAACGGCGTGGTGCTCCACCGCGCTGCACACCGCCCGACCCCCCCGCTCCTGGAGAATGCCGTTGACCGCCAGGTTGTCGGCCTCGGTGCCACCGCTGGTGAAGATCACCCCGTGGGGGCTCCGCCCGGTGGCCGCGGCGACGGCGTCACGGGCCTCCTCCAGGCCCCGGCGGGCCCGGCGGGCCACCCGGTGGCTGCCGCTGGCGTTCCCGAACCAGCGGTCCAGGTAGGGCAGCATGGCCTCGATGGCCCCCGGCCGCATCGGTACGGTGGCGGCGCAGTCCAGGTACGAGATCGCTTCGGGATGATCAGCGGGAGTCTCCACGACCGGAGTCTACGAAGGGTTGACCCCCGACCGCCGCCCGCCGGTCGGGTCAGCAAGACCGGACCGGACCGGACGGGACCAACCGGGACCGACGGTGTCCGGGCCGGTGCCCGCCGCTCAGAAGGGCGACTCCCCGGCGGAGGGGGGAACCTCGGTCGCCTCGAACCCGCCCGGATCCGGGGTATCCCCCAGGGTGGCGGTGGGGAACTCCTCCATCTCCCCCACCTTCCGGTCCGGACCCTCGGACGGGTCGCTTCGGGATCCCCCCACGGGCCCCGACCGGCCCACCCGCTGGGGGGACCCGGCCGCCGCTCCCAGCACGACGGTGAGAAAGGTGGACCTGAGCATCCGGCGGGGCCTCACCCCACCCATCTTCGAGTCGACCAGATCGGCGGCCCGGTCCACCAGGACGGGGAGTCCGGCCGGGCTGGCCAGGGACCGCCCCATCACCTCCCGGGCCAGGGCGAGATCGGAGGCGTCGATCCTCTCCAGGGGGAGGGACTCGGCCAGGCTGGCGAACTGGGGCGGGATGACGGCCGGGACGGGAGACTGGTGGATGGTTCCGGTCTTCTCACGGATGACCATGGTCCCCGCCACCATGTCGCCCAGCCTCTGGTGACGGCGGGTCAGGGCTATGGCCAGTCCCCCGACACCGCCGAAGGAGATGAACAGGTCAACCAGGAGCAGGGCGGCCCGGGCCACCGACCCACCCAGATTGACCGGTCCCCCGTCCACCCTGACGACCCTCAGACCCACGGCCATCTGCCCCACGGTCCGGCCCCGGTTGAACCTCTCCAGGATCACCGGGTACACCAGCACCACCAGGGCGATGAGGATGATCGCCAGCACCACCATCACCGTGTCGGTGGACGGCAGATTCGTCGCCGCCACGCCCATGACGGTGAAGACGGTCATCAGGATTCCGAACTGCACCAGCAGGTCCAGGGACTTCGACAGGGTCCGGGAGGCCAGCCCGGCGGGCTCGAAGGCCAGAAACACGCCCTCGGGGGTGACCACCCCCAGGCGGCCCTCCGGCCCGGTCGGGCCACCTCCCGTGGCACTCACACCCGTCGATCCCACTCGGCCTCCGACCCGCCGGTTCCAGTCCCTTCCACCCGGCCCAAATGTAGCCGGTCGCCCCGAGGGGTGACCGGCTACCGTGGCGGACGTGTTGATCGACACGTTCGTCAGGATCCACTCGGGGGAGTGGGACCGCCTCGACTCCCTGGCCCGGCGGGCCGCCGCCGGTTCGGGCCGTCTCGACCAGGAGGAGGCCGGGGAGCTGCTCGACCTCTACCTGAGGGCCTCGGCCCATCTGGCCCACGTCCAGACCCACTACCGCGACCGGGAGCTGATCCGTCGTCTCACCCGCACCGTGGGCACGGCCAACGGTGTGATCTACGGCACACCCCGTTCCCCCCGGAGGGCCTTCACCGATTTCTTCTCCATCACCTTCCCCGCCGCCGTGTGGTTCCACCGCCGGGCCGTCCTGATCGCCGCGGTGCTGTTCGTCGTCCCGGCGGCGGTCATGGGTACCTGGCTGTCGAACAGCAGCGTGGCCCTGGAGGCCTCGGCCCCCGCCGAGGTCCGCGACGCGTACGTGGCCGGTGACTTCGAGAACTACTACTCGTCGGAACCGGCCGCCGCCTTCTCCACCGCGGTGCTGGTCAACAACATCCAGGTCTCCTTCACCGCCTTCGCCACCGGCGTGCTGCTCGGCCTCCCCACGGTGCTCATCCTGGTTCAGAACGGCCTGAACCTGGGGTTCGCGGTGGGTCTGTTGACGTTCGCCGGGCGGTCACGGCTGTTCTGGGGGTTGATCCTGCCCCACGGGCTGCTGGAGCTCTCCGCCATCATCGTGGCCGGGGGGGCGGGCCTGGCCCTGGGTTGGTCGATCATCGATCCCGGTGACCGCCCCCGCCCGGCCTCCCTGGCCGAGCAGGGCCACCGTTCGGTCACCATCGTTCTGGGCCTGATACCCATGTTCATCACCGCCGGACTGATCGAGGGGTTCGTCACCCCCAGTGATCTCCCCACCTTCGGGAGG
Source organism: Acidimicrobiia bacterium (assembly GCA_026983855.1). Taxonomy (GTDB): domain Bacteria; phylum Actinomycetota; class Acidimicrobiia; order Acidimicrobiales; family Poriferisodalaceae; genus DRKF01. Next base: position 10,160 of record JALSTE010000342.1, on the reverse strand, counting down.
GTGGGGATCGGGGTGGCCGTCTTCACCGCCTTCTGGGCGTGGGTGGCCGCCTGGGGGTCCCGGGCCGTCGCCCTCGGCTACACCGGCCTCATCGGGGAAAAGCCCAGTCCTCACCGACCCTCCCGGACCCCGGTGTCGAGCTGACCCACCACCGGCCCGCACCCCTCACCAACGACCCCGCGCCTTGACCTCGAGGTAGTGGTCCACCAGTTGGGTCGCCAGTTTTCCCGCCGGGGCGTCCACCACCGTCGCCCCGACCTGTCGGAGTCTTCGCGCCGCCCGCTCACGACTGCCCATCCCGGCCACGGCCGACGCCGTCAGGTGGGCCGCCTCGGCATCGGAGGGAACGGACAGGGCCCACTCGGCCACCTGGGGGTCGGTCACCGCCCCCACCACCACCCGGTTACGCAGAGCCAGGGTGGCCACGGCCCGGGCCATGGTCGCCTCCACCACCGGATCCACCAGGTCGGTCAGCACCACGATCAGGGTCTGACGACTCAGCCGGGCCGTCAGGTACTCGGCCATGAGCTGGTAGTCGGACTCACTGAGCACCGGTTCGAGGGTGTACAGGGCCTCGGTGAACCGTCCCAGATGGGCCCCGCCCCGCCCGGCGGGAACCAGAGGGTGCATCTCCAGATCGAAGGTCTGCAGGGCGGTGAGGTCCCCCAGCCGCGAGGCCACCGTGTCCAGGGCCATGGCGGCGTCCATGGCGTGTTCCAGGCGGGTGGCCCCGTCCACCCGGGCCGCCATCAACCGCCCGTTGTCCAGCACCACGACCATCGTGCGATGCTCCTCGGCCCGGTAGGCCCGCACGATCGGGTGGCCCCGCCGGGCGGTGGCCGCCCAGTCGATGGTGCGGTACTGGTCGTCGATGGCGTACTCCCTGAGGTGATCGAACTGGGTACCACCACCGTGGGCGCTGACCGAGAGCGAACCGACATCGAGCAGACGGGCCCGGCGCATGCGAATCTCGATCTCCCGCCGGGATCGGAACTCGGGCAGGATCCGAAGCACGAAGGGGACCCGACGGGTCCTCTGGCGGCCGACCAGGCGCAGTGGGCCGTACACCCGCACGGTGAGGGCGTCACCCTCGAAGCGACCCCGCCGGGCCGGGGTCAGGGGGTGTTCCACCCTCACGGTGGAGTTCGGCGGCACCCGGGTCTCGAACCGGCGATCACAGTGCAGGGAGGGGGCCAGCTCGTCGGCGACCGCCACCCACCGGGGCGATCTCCCCCGGCGACTCACGGTCCACGCCACGGTGGAGTGGGAGTGCAGCACCACCGCGGGTGGGAAGTCCCGGGCGATCTCCACCGCCCCCGGGGAACCGGCCGACAGGGCGTCCACGAGGGCCAGGAGCAGTAGCCCGGCACTGCTCAGGAGCACCGCCCGATCCCAACCGGCACCGGCCACGGACAGCAGCACCGCCACGAGCACGGCCACCACTCCGGCCCGCCAGAGGCGGGGCCCGGGAACGATCACCTCGGTGCCGGAACGGCCCGGAGGATGCCCTCGATGACCTGGTCGGGGGTGGTGCCCTCTATGGCCACCTCGGCCCGCAGACGGATCCGGTGCCTCATGACCGGGCGGGCCATGGCCTGCACCTCGTCGGGGGTGACGAACGAGCGTCCCGACAGCCACGCCCACGCCTTGGACGCATGGAGCAGCATGGCCGCGCCGCGGGGGGAGATGCCGAGTTCCACGGGACCCGACTCACGTGTCGCCCGGGCCAGGGAGACGATGTACTCCAGGATCGAGGGTGCGACCTCGATCTCCCTGACCTCGGCCCGACCGGCGGCCAGATCCCCCGCCCCCGCCGCGGCCGTGACCCCCGCCGCCGCCGGGTCGTGGGGATCGAGCCCCTCGTGGTGCCGTCTCAGTATGGCGACCTCGTCCTCCACGGCGGGATAGCGAACCGGGAGCTGGAAGAGGAACCGATCCAGTTGGGCCTCGGGCAGGGGATAGGTGCCCTCGTACTCGATGGGGTTCTGGGTGGCTACGACGATGAACGGATCGGGCAGGCCCCGGGTGACCCCCCAGGTTGAGACCTGGGACTCCTCCATGGCCTCCAGGAGAGCGGCCTGGGTCTTGGGTGGGGTCCGGTTCAGCTCGTCGGCCAGGAGCAGATTCGTGAACACCGGGCCCTCGCGGAACATGAAATCGGTACCCCCCGGGGTGAGCACCAGTTGCCCGGTCACGTCGCTGGGCATCAGGTCCGGGGTGAACTGGACCCTGCGGGTGTCGAGGTCCATGGCCGCCGCCAGGGTCGAGACGATCAGGGTCTTGGCCACCCCCGGGACCCCCTCCAGGAGTACGTGGCCCTCCACCAGCAGGGCGGTCAGGATGCCGGAGATGACCCCGTCCTGACCCACCACGACCTTGGCCACCTCCGATCTCACATCGGCCAGGGCCTCCCGGGGGGATCTGTCGCTGGATTCGGGTTGGTTCATTCGGTGCTCCGCTGATTCGATGTCGATCTGGGGATGGCCCCGCCCCCGGGACCCCGGGGGTCGAGAACCATGCGGGTGGCCTCGACGACGTCGGCCACCCAGGACACGAACGTGTCCTCGTCGATCCCGTCCGCCGGTCGGGCCAGGGCCCTGCGGACCACGGCGGCCCGGTCGGGGTCCAGGCCGAGGCGCCCGGTCGTGATGGCGGGATCGGTGTCGACGCTCAGGGCCCACCTCCGCCGCAGGGCGTCGTCGAGGTTCCTTCTCATGAGCTCGATCTCCACCCCCCGCCCCCGGGCCCGTTCGGCCAGGCGGGCTCCGGCCACGACCAGTTCGCCGCTGTCGATCTCGACGGGGTCGGACTCGGATACCGGTTTTCCGAGCCGTCGGCCCCGCCACAACGAGTACAGGACCACCGCCACCAGGGCCTGAACCAGTCCGGCCCACACCGGATCACCGATGAGGTCGGAGAGACCACGGTCGCCGCTCCCCACCGAGGGGACGACGAACCGCAGCGGCCCCTCGGCCAGGGCCAGGGAGTACACGGCCAGGGCGGCGTCGTCCTCCCGGGCCAGGTTGGCGTTGGTGAAGGGGCCGGCGGATCCGATCAGCACCACCCGACCATCTCCGAGGGGACCGCTGTAGACGAGGCGGCCCGATCCCCCACCCACCGGGAGACAGCCGCCGCCCGATCCGGTGGTCACCCGCACACCGGAGTAGGAGCCCGGCACCAGGGAGCGGACCCTTCCCAATTCCCCCAGCGGACATCCCGGCTGGGGCTCGACGTCCCCCCGGGCCACCACCTCCACCCCGTTCACCGGCATGGATCTCCCGATCAGCACCACACTGGCCCCCGACCGGGCCAGATCCAGGAGCTCCCCGAGTTGTCCTGACGGCAGCAGCTCGGTGAAGGCCACCAGAACCTCTCTCCCCGCGGTCGCGGGTACCGGTCCGCTCGACACCTCGCGGCCCGTCTCCCTCAGCAGCAGCACCACACCCCGGGTTCCCGTGGGCAGGGTGGACCTCGGATCGAGCGGGGGTCCACCCTGACGTCGATCGGCTCGGCCCACCAGGAGGGCACCCCCGATGGCGGCCACCGCCACCAGGACCATGATCAACCCGATCGACCGGGCCCCTCCGATGGATCTCATCTCCGTGGCCCGCCGACCCGGGGCCGCTCACTGACCCGTCGGGCGTCCTCGGCCACGGTCCGGGCGGTGTCGGGGGCGGCGGGCGACGGTCCGTACCAGACCATCTCGAAGATGTCGGTGGCCTCCTCTACGGGGGGCAGCACCTCCGGACCCCTCTCCCGGGTCTGATCCCTCCACTGCCCCGGGGTGGACCCGGGAACCAGATCGACCACGTCCCGATGGGCCAGCTCGGCGATCATCGACCGGTAGTAGGCCCGGGTGGCCTCCTCCCAGTCCCCCCGGGCCTCGGCCCGTCGGGCCCGCTCCAACCACTCCGCCGCCGTGGACTCACTGGTGCCGGTGATGCTCTCCCCGTCCTCCCGGGTCGGGCGGGGCAGCAGGGTGAAGCGCCCGACGGACCGGCTCAACACCAGGACGACCAGGGCGATGAGAGCTCCCAGAACGGCCCACAGTATGAGGGCGGTCGTGGTTCCCCCTCCCCCGGCCAGATTCACGAACAGCTGTGCCAGGTGGCGGGCTATCCAATCCAGGACCCGCTCCACCAGGCTCTTGGTGGGCGGGGCGAACTCACGCCGTGAGAGGATCCGTTCGGCCCGACGCCGTAGATCATCGGGGCCCTCGGACCCCATTGCCGAGAGGACCTCCGTGACCCGGGGTCCGATCACCGTTGCCGACCCGGGGAGGCGGCCACCGCCAGTCTCCGCTCCAGCTCCAGTTCCAGATCGAGCCCCTCCCGACGGACCCTGAGATCCAGGTAGATGAGCGCCGGCAGGGCTGCGGTCACCGCGGTCTTCACCAGGGCCGACAGGGCCCCGGTCATGACCGAGAAGTAGACCACCGCCCAGTCGGGGAGCAGACCGGCGACCAGCAGGGGCACGAAGTCCAGGATCACGCCCAGGGCCTGAATCACCAGGGCCAGGGCCAGTTGCAGGCCCACCATCCGCCAGAAGGAACCGGCGTTGAGCCGCCACGACCTCCTCATGGCCTCGATCGGCCCGACCTCCTCCGCCGCCATGGCCGGAACGGTGACCGCGAACATCACCATGAGGGCCGCGGCCCCCAGACCCACGGCCAGTAGCCCCAGAGCCTCCAGGACATGGACCATGAACCACGCCCCCAGGATCCACCCCAGATGCCGCAGTGCGCTCCTGAGACCCTCGCCCACGGACCACGGGAGACCCCGTACCTCGGCCATCACCATCGTGGTCGCCGCCCAGGCGGTGATCCCATAGAGCACCGAGGCGGCCAGGGCGGCGGCGACCGTGAGCACGCTGCCGCCGGATGTGAAGCCCAGGCCGCCCTGGGTGCTGGGATCGTAGTTGGCGATGGCATCACCGAACCCGGTCAGGTTGCGGGCCGTGGCCATGCCGGCCAGGATCCCCACCGGCACCGCGGTCACCGCCGCCAGGGTGAGTATCTCCCGGGGACGGCGCACCAGGGTGTCGAGGGACTCATCCAGTATCTCGACCACGTTCCGGGCCACCAGATACCGCCGGGTCACACCTCCGCCCGCACCGGCCACCCCCGAGTTCGTCACGGCCCGCAGACTAGTCCCCCACCCGTCGGGGATGGAGAATGTCCCCATGTCGCTAAGCGGGGACCCGATCACCCACGGCAGGGACGACCCTTCCCCGACCGGCGTCTACGGGGCCGGCACCTATGGACGGGCCTTCGCCGACGTCTACGACGAGTGGTACGAGCGGGTGTCCGACGTCGAGGCGACCACCGCCCTGATCACCGACCTGGCCGCGGCGGTGGGGGGAGACGCCCCGATCCTGGAACTGGGCGTGGGAACCGGTCGCCTGGCCCTGCCCCTCGTGGACGCCGGACACCGGGTCCACGGAATCGACGCCTCCCCCGAGATGCTGTCCCTGCTGGCGAACCGGGACCCCTCGGGCACCGTCGTCACCCACCTGGGCGACATGGGCCGGACCCTGCCCCCCGGCCCGTTCTCCGTGGTGTTCGCCGCCTACAACACCTTCTTCAACCTGGTCGAACCGGGGTCCCAGAGGTCGTGTCTGACCATGATCTCCGAACGACTGGTCAGGGGCGGCAACCTCGTGATCGAGGCCTTCACCCCCGTTCGCCATGACCGGCGGGGGGAGGCGCCCCGAACCAGGGGAGTGGAGGAGAGACCGGCGTCCGACGGGGGTCGGGTCCTGATAGCCACCATCGAGGACCCCGACGAGCAGACCATCACCGGCCAGCACATCCACGTCACCACGACCGGGGGGACGGTGCTACGACCCTGGAGGATCCGGTACCTGTATCCCGAGCAGCTCGACACGATGGCCGGCGGCCTCGGCCTGGAGCCCGTACACCGTTGGGCGGACTGGGACCGTAGCCCGTTCGGGGAGGACTCACCCCGGCACGTGAGTGTCTACCGAAAGCGGATCTGACACCCCGGACCTGCACACGACCCTCCGATGTGGTGCACTTCAGGTGATGCGCATTCACGTCGGTACCGAAATCGAGGCCCCTCGGGACCGGGTCTGGACAGAGATCGAGGACATAGCCCACCACGTCAACTGGATGGCCGACGCCGACTCGATCCAGTTCGAGACCGAGGGTCACGGCGGTGTGGGCACCCGGTTCCGGGTCAGGACCCACCTCGGACCATTGCGCACCGTGGACACCATGACCGTCACCGAATGGGTCGAGGGTGAGGCCATAGGGGTGGAACACAGCGGTGCGGTCCGGGGAACCGGACGCATCACCCTCGCCGACATGGACCGACGGACGAGCATCACCTGGGACGAGGAACTCCGGCTACCGGTGTGGTTCGGGGGTCGGGCGGGTGAGGTCGTGGCCAAGCCCCTGCTGACCCGCATCTGGCGGAGGAACCTCCTGGCCCTCAAGAGGCTGCTGGAGTCCCGCCCGACGACCGATCCCACCGGTGACGGGGCGGGTGCCGACCCCTCCCCGGACGAACCGGTCGATGCCACCCGGACGGAACCTCCCCCCACTCCCGGGGCCCTGATCGGCCACGGCCGGGACGGCGACATCCGGGAGTTCGGTCCCGGGAAGGTCATCCGAACCACCCACGACGGACGTGATCTGAGCCGGGAGAAGGCGGTGATGCAATGGGTCGCCGACCGCGGGTACCCCGTGCCCCGTGTGTACGACCACGACGACCCCACCGCCATCGTGATGGATCGTCTGGAGGGTCCGTCGATGCTGGAGGACCTGGGCGCCCATCCGTGGCGATCACGTCGCCACGCCCGGCTGTTGGGCCGTCTCCACCTTCAACTGGCCGAGATCGAACCCCCCGACTTCCTCGAACACGTGGCCCCGGGCGACTCCCTGCTGCACCTGGATTTCCATCCCGAGAACGTGATCCTGACCGCTAACGGCCCCCGGGTGATCGACTGGGCCAACGCCGCCGCCGGCCCCGGCGACCTCGACGCCGCCTTCACCTGGGTGCTGCTCAAGACCGGTCACGTGGGCGGCAACATCGTGATGCGGACCCTCACCAACATCATCCGGGACCGCTTCGCCGACTGGTTCCTGGACGCCGCCGGGGGCCGGGGGGTGCTGAGGTGGGCGGTGGAGGCGGCCGAACTGAGAATGCTCGACCCCCACATCATGGCCGGTGAGCGGGACGACGTGTTCAAGCTCGCCCGCCGGCTCCGGGGCGAGGCCCTGCCCCTGCAGGCCAACTGAAACCCCGAACCCCCAGAGGACACGGCCCCGATCCCAGACCTGCCCCGGGGGGAGACGGGGAGATCAGGCCTGGCGGCCGTCGAGATTCAGGGCGTTGTTGATCAGCCCCAGGTGGGAGTAGGCCTGGGGCAGGTTCCCCAGGGCCCGGCCGGCCACGGGGTCGTACTCCTCGGAGAGCAGTCCGGTGGGACCCACCAGGTCGCACATCCCGGCGAAGAGCTTCACCGCGTCCTGCCTCCGCCCGACCAACCGGTAGGCGTCCACCAACCAGGAGGTCATCAGGTGGAATCCCCCCTCGGTACCGGGGAGTCCGTCGTCGGAGCGATATCGGTAGACGGTCGGCCCGTCCCGTAGCTGACCCTCCACCGCCTCGACGGTGGCCACGAAGCGCGGATCTTCGGCGGGCAGCAGGCCGCTGAGCCCTATGCACAGCACCGAGGCGTCGATGTCGGTGCCGTCGTAGGCGGACCCGAAGTAGTTCAACTCGGGTTTCCAGCCCCGGGTGACCACGTCCTCGGCGATGGTGTCCCGGACCTCGGCCCACTCGGGGCGTTCCCGCCCGGTGAAGTGGCCGGCCATGTCGACGGCCCGATCCAGGGTCAGCCAGCACATCACCTTGGAGTGGACGTGGTGACGGGGGTGCTTGCGGATCTCCCAGATCCCGTGGTCGGGGGTGTCCCAGCGCTCGATGACCGCCTCGGCCAGGGACTCGACCAGCCTCCAGTGCTGGCCCGACAGCGGCGCCCCCCGGCGCAGCAGGAGGTGCACCAGGTCCACGATGGGTCCGAACACGTCGAGCTGGACCTGGCCCTCCGCCGCGTTCCCCACCCTCACCGGACGGCTCCCCGCGTAACCGGGGAGTTCGGCGATCTCGGCCTCGGGGGGTAGGTGACGACCGGTGACCAGGAACAGTGGAGCCAGTCGTTCGGCCCCACCGCGGGATTCCAGCACGTCGAGCACCCAGTCCAGGAAGTTCATGGCCTCCGAGGAGGAGCCGAGCCGGGTCAGTGCCCCGGCGGTCATGGCCGCGTCACGCAGCCAGCAGTAGCGGTAGTCCCAGTTGCGGACCCCGCCCAGACTCTCGGGAAGGCTGGTGGTGGCGGCGGCGACTATCGCCCCGGTGGGCTCGTGGACCAGGCCCTTGAGAACCACCGCGCTGCGCCTCACGAGGTCCCTCTCGATGGTGGGAAGGTCCAGGTCGGCCGCCCACCCCTCCCAGTAGGCCAGGGTGTCCCGTCGACGATCGCCCTCGGCCTGGTCGGGGCTCATGGATCCGGTTCCGCACCTCATCTCGAGCACGACGGGGCCCTCGTCGAGGTTTACCCGGGCCCGACCCGTGTGATGGATCCCGTCGTCGACGATCTCCCAGCGGACCCCCGGTGACCTCAGGACCGCCATGTCGGTGGTGCCCAGGACCTCCAGACCATCCTCACGCACCTCCAGGCGGGTGGGCACCCGACCGAAATCCAGACGGGGGGCGAACTCCACCATGGCCGTACCCGAGCCCTCCACGAAACGGATCAGATCCGATCTACCCGCCGTGCGCAGGGGGCGACCGGCTGAACAGTCGAGGTAGTCCGTGACCGTCATCCTGGGCCAGGTCGACACCAGGACCAGGGAATCCCGCACGTAGTGCTGCGACGTCGGCATGGCCCCCTCGAGGGGGCGCACCGAGAAGAACCCGGCGGCGGGGCCACCGACCAGCTCGGCGAAGACGGCGGCGGAATCGATGCGGGGGGAACACAACCAGGTGATGCGGGCCTCGGGGGAGACGATCGCCGCCGTCCTCTGGTCCGAGAGCATCGAGTGACTCTCGATCGGGGGGGCGGCCGAACCCATCAGCCACTCCGTCCGGAGCTGGGCCAGCAGGGCCAGCACCCGGGCCACGTCCCCGGTGTCGTGAACCCGGAACTCCGCCTGCGAGGGGGCGTCGCCGACCTTGATCCCGAGGTCGGGGCCCCCGAGAGTGGCGAAGGCGTCCTCGTCGGTGACGTCGTCGCCTATGAACATCACGGCGGAGGACCCGAGCTGGCGCCGGATCGTCTCCAGGGCCGCCCCCTTGTCGGTCTCGACCACCGACAGCTCCAGCACCTGGTTGCCCTGGCGGGCGTGCACCCCGGCCAGGGAACCCGGGCCCCGCCTGATCTCCTCGGTGGCGAGGCAGGCGGCGTCGGGATCCACCATCCGGTAGTGGAAGGCCACCCCGGTGGGCTTGTACTCGACGTAGGCCCCCTCGGTGCGGGCGGCCACCTCGGCCACCGCGTGTTCTATCTGGGTTCTGAGGGCCAGGGCCCCCGCCGGCAGCTCCGAGGCGAAACCGACCTCGAACTCCGATCCGTGGCTGCCGACCAGGCGGATCTCGTCGGGCAGTCGGCTCAGGGCGGCGAGATCCCGCAGGGAGCGCCCCGATATCACCGCCACGTTGGTCTGGGGGAGGTCGGCCAGGGCCCTCATGGCCACTACGGTCTCACGACGGGGACGGGCCGCCATCGGGTCGTCGACTATGGGAGCGACGGTGCCGTCGTAGTCACAGGCCACCAGGAGCTGGGGCATCCGGGCCAGACGGGCGATCCGCTCGTCCAGCTCGGTCTCCAACCGTGGTCCTACCGCCAGCGCCATGTCCATCCGATCGGCATCTCGGTCCCGGGTTCAAACCGGTTCGGTCAGTTGATCCCCGCCAGGAACTCCGAGAGGGGGCCGTTCACGGCCTCGGGATGGCTCAGGTTCGGGGCGTGGGCGGCCCCCTCCACGACGACTATCCCGGCGCAGTCGGCCACGCCATCGCGCACCTGTTCGGCCCTCTCCATGGGAATGGCCTGGTCCTCGCCACCGTGGAAGATGAGCACCGGACACTTGATCTCCCCCAGACGGGCGGTGATGTCGTCCCGTCCGACGAGGG
>JALSTE010000341.1 GCA_026983855.1 Acidimicrobiia bacterium | reverse complement strand
TGTGGTGGCTCCCCACCCCCGATGGCATCACCACCCGAGGCCCCGACACCCCCGGTGACACCACCACCCGTGCCGCCACCCTCCGCACCACCACCGGAGCCGACACCCCCGGTGACACCACCACCCGTGCCGCCACCCTCCGCACCACCACCGGAGGAGGGAGCGGGGGTCACCGCCGAGGCCAACATGGCCCGAAGGGTCCGGTCCCGCAGGAAGGAGGGAGCGGCGGTGATCGGGAGGGCACCGAGGAAGGCCTCGGGCCGCACCACCGTCCGGCGGGTGTTCTCACAGACCTCGCAGGAGCGAACGTGACGGGTCACCCGCGATCTCACGTCGAGGGTGTAGCGGCCATTCCAACCCGCCAGCAGCGATGCCAATCCCGGACAGTCGTCGCGACCCCGGCGGGCGATCAGCAGGGAACCCAGGGCCTTCTCCACCCGGTCCCGCAGCCGGGACTGCATCGTGTGAAGGTGGGAGGTGGTGACCTCGAGGGCGTCGGCCAACTCCTGTCCACTGAGTCCGGCCCGCAGTTCCAACTCGAGCAGATCGCGGTCGCGGTCCTGTAGGGAGCCGGCCGCCTCCCACAGCAGTGAGGCTGACTCCGCCGCCAGCAGATCGGCCTCCGGCTCAGTGGCGGTCGAAACCATGTCCGGAACCTCCGATCCGTCCACCCGACCGCGGTCGCGGACCGTGTCCAGTATGCGATTGCGGGCGATGGCGAACAGCCAGGACCTCAACCGCCCTGGATCCCGAAGGCCCCCGATCCCGGCCATGGCCCTGACGAAGGTGTCCTGGGTGGCGTCGGCGGCCTGCTCGGGATTCCTCAGGCGGGACAGGCAGAAGGAGTAGATGCGGTCGGCGTAGCGGTCGTAGATGTCCGCCAAGGCCCGGTTGTCTCCCTCTCGGGCCCTCGTCACCAGTTCGGTGTCGCTGGATTCCATTCTCTCCCTGCCGTTCGGGGAATCCGACCCCTCCACCCTGCCAGGCCCGGAGCCCGACGCGGAACCACGGCGCCCGGGTTGGGCGCCGTGGCTCGGAAAGCGTCTCACCGGGCATGGGTCCGGCGACGCCCCGCCCAGGCCCAGAGCAGCACACCGCTGATGGCCAGGCCGGCGACGAGCAGCGAACCACCGATCCACAGGCCCATCCAGGAGGTTCCGCCCGGGGACTGCGGGCCGGTCACCCCGAGGGACTCGGCGGCGAGGATCTCACCGCCGTCCACCGAGCCGGCCCCGGCGACCTGGTCAGTGTCGGTGTCGCTCACGGAATCGGCCACCGTCTCAGCGGGAGCTTCCCCGGCGTCCGCCACCTCAGCGGAGGTGTCCTGGGGTGCCGCAGTGGTCGGAGGAACGGTGGCCGGAGGAACGGTGGCCGGGGGGACAGTCACCGGGGGAACGGTGGCCGGGGGGGCGCACTCGAAGTCGATGTGCTCCGACCCCAGGACCGAGTCACCCGACATCACGTCGAAGTCGATCGACTCACCCGGCGCGACCCCCAACAGCCACTGGATGGAGCTGTGGGGAGCGACCTCCTCCAGCATGTAGATGGCGTCGGGATAGCGGACGCCCATCAGGGCGGTGTCGTCACCGGTGTTCTTCAGGACGGCGTGGGCCTCCGTCGTCGCACAATCCGTGGTGATCGAGTAGGAGGGGTTGGGCAGGAGGCAATCCAGGGAGACGACGCTGTCGAACAGCACCTTCGTGCCGGCGGTGACCTCGACCTGGGAAGTCTGATTCTCGGTGAATCCGAGATCGACGTACCCCGCCATCTGGGCTCCGACGACCTGACTGTCGACGAGAATCCCGTCGACCTTCGTGTCCACCAGGGTGGCGAACTGGGTCGTGTTGCCCAACTTCACCGCCACCGGGGTGCCGGCCGTGCAGTCCGGGGTGACCTCGGCGGTGAGGCTACCGAGCGCGGGTATGGCGACGATCACGTCGAAGGGATCCGTGTCGGGGGGATCGACGGGACCCTCCTCGGAGGGCTTGAGGCCGCCCGGGCCCGAGGGGGCGGCCGAGGCCGGGGAGGCCGGCACGGCGAGGAGCAGGAATCCGATCGCCACCACGAGGGCCAGAGCCCTCCGGAGGTCGAACGGGGACCGCCTCGTGGCCGTCCGGTCGGTGTTGGTCTGGTTCGTGGGGTTCTGGTTGTACATCTCGCACTCCCTTGTTGGTTCGGGGCCGGACGTTTCCGGCGCAAGGGAGACCACCCAGCCCGCCGAACCTGACACCCCACCGGAGAATTTTCCGGAATTTTCCCGAGCTGCGGTGTCCCTGCCCCCACCTAGTGTCCATGGGGTGAGCAGTTCACCCCGTGAGAAGGCCCTCCGACTACTGGCTGAGCTCAGCGGCCGCCCCGACGCCGAGTTCCGGCCGGGACAGTGGGAGTCCATCTCCGCCCTGGTCGAACGGCGCCTGAGGGTCCTGGTGGTCCAGCGGACCGGATGGGGCAAGAGCGCCGTCTACTTCATCGCCACCCGACTGCTCCGGGATTCGGGAGCCGGCCCCACCCTGCTCGTCTCCCCCCTGCTGGCCCTGATGCGCAATCAGATCCAGTCAGCGGCCCGTATGGGTGTACGGGCCGTCACCATCAACTCGGCCAACCGGGACGAGTGGGACACCGTGGCCGACGAACTGGAACGCGACGCCGTGGACGTCCTCATCATCTCCCCCGAGCGGCTGGCCAATCCCCGCTTTCGGGAGAGGGTGCTCGGGGCGGTGGCCCCCCGGGCCGGACTCATGGTGATCGACGAGGCCCACTGCATCAGCGAC
>JALSTE010000340.1 GCA_026983855.1 Acidimicrobiia bacterium | reverse complement strand
CCATCTCCGCCCTCGTGGGTGTGCCCCTGGCCTGGGTCCTGGCCCGGGTCGACTTCCCCGGCAAGTCACTGGTCCGGGGGGTGGTCATGCTCCCCCTGGTCCTCCCCCCCGTCGTCGGAGGGGCGGCGATGCTCTTCGCCCTGGGCCGCCGGGGATACGTGGGTGAACCCCTCGAGCGGCTCACCGGCTTCGTGATGCCCTTCTCCATCTGGGGGGTGATCGTGGCCACCACCTTCGTTTCCATGCCCTTCCTGGTGATCACCGTGGAGGGGGCGCTGAGCGGCCTGGATCCTCGGTACGAGGGGGCGGCGGCCACCCTGGGTGCGGGGCCCATGACCGTCTTCGGGAGGGTCACCCTGCCCATGATCGCCCCCTCGCTGGTGTCGGGGCTCCTGCTCACCTGGGCCCGGGCCCTGGGGGAGTTCGGGGCCACGGTCACCTTCGCCGGCAACCTCCGGGGTCGAACCCAGACCCTGCCGCTGGCGGTGTTCGTGGCCCTCGAGGACGACCGGGACGCGGCCGTGGCCATCAGCCTGGTGATGGTGGCGGTCTCCCTGACGGTCCTGGTGCTGTTGAGGAACCGTTGGCGGGGGGTTTCGTGAGCGGGGGGTTGGAGGCGCTGCTGGGGGTGCGACGCCACGGCTTCGAATTGGAACTCCCCCTGGAGATCGCCGAGGGTCGGACCGTGGCCCTGTTGGGCCCCAATGGCGCGGGAAAGTCGACGGCGGTGGCGGCCCTGGCCGGCCTGCTGCCGCTGGAGCGGGGAAGTGTCCGCCTCGGCGGGCGGACCCTCGATGACCCCGGCAACGGGGTGTTCGTGCCTCCCGAGGAGAGGAACATCGGGGTGGTCTTCCAGGACTACCTGCTCTTCCCGCACATGACCGTGGCCGCCAACATCGCCTTCGGACTGGGAGGACGTGGGTTGAGCCGATCCGAGATCGAGGCCCGTGTCGGCACCTGGGCCGAGAAGCTGGGAATAGCCGAGCTCTGCGCCCGTCGCCCGGCCGATCTCTCCGGGGGTCAGGCCCAGAGGGTGGCCCTGGCCCGGGCCCTGGTCACCGAGCCCGCCCTCCTGCTCCTGGATGAACCCCTGGCCGCCCTGGACACCACGACCCGTACCCGCCTGCGCCGCGCCCTGGTGGATCACCTGGCCGAGTTCGCCGGCCCCCGACTGCTGATCACCCACGATCCCACCGAGGCGTTCCTCCTGGCCGACGAGATCCACCTGGTGGAGAACGGCCGACTCACCCAGAGTGGAACGGCCGAGGACATCAGGCTGCGTCCCCGCACCCGCTACGCGGCGGACCTGGTGGGGTCCAATCTGCTGGAGGGGGAGGCGGCGCGGGGGGTGGTCAGGGTGGGCCGTGGCGTCCTGGCCGTGGCCGGCCCCGTGATCGACGGTCGTGTGCTCCTGAGTGTTCACCCCCGGGCCGTGGCCCTGCACCTGTCCCGGCCGGAGGGAAGCCCCCGCAACGCCTGGGCCACCACCGTTATCAGGGTTGAGGACCACGGTGACCGGGTGAGGGTGGGGCTGGGTGATCCCCTGCCCCTGGTGGCCGAGGTGACCCCCGCCGCGGTGAGTGAACTGGCCCTGGTTCCGGGCCGGGAGGTCTGGGCCTCGATAAAGGCCACCGAGATCGGGGCCCAGGCGGTCTGAACGCTCTCCCCGGGGACGAGCGGGGACGAGGTCCGGTGCGGGTGTCGGGGTTGGTGGCCGGTGGGGTGTCGTCGGCCGGGGTGTGGAACCTGCCGCCGGTGCGGGTCTTGGGGGCGCGGGTGGTGCCGCGTGTGGGAGGGTGGGGCCGGTTCGCCGATCCCCGGTCCCGGTGATCGGCTCCCGATGGTCGGCGACGCCGACGGATTGGAGAATGAGATGGGTGTTCGAGTGGGGCAACCGGCCCCCGATTTCACGGCGGCCACCTACCACCGGGGTGAGTTCGGATCGGTGAGCCTGTCCGATCACGCCGGGAAGTGGGTGCTGCTCTGTTTCTACCCCGGGGACTTCACCTTCGTCTGAGCGACCGAGGTGTCGGCGGTCGCCGACAGGTATCCGGAGTTGCGGGAGTTGGGCGTGGAGGTCATCTCCGTGAGTGTCGACAGTCACTTCGTCCACAAGATGTGGGATGAGAACGAGCTGTCCAAGATGGTGGAGGGGGGTATCCCCTTCCAGATGGCCTCCGATCAGAACGGGGCCGTGGGCCGGGCCTACGGGGTCTGGGACGAATCCTCCGGCGTGGAGATGAGGGGACGGTTCATAATCGACCCCGACGGCGTCATCCAGGCCATCGAGATACTCACCCCCCCGGTGGGAAGGCGGATAGCGGAGACGATCCGGCAGATCCAGGCCTTCCAGTTGGTGCGGGAGTCGGGAGGGACCAAGGCCACCCCGGCGGGTTGGATGCCCGGGGATCCGGTTCTCGAACCCGGTCCCGATCTCGTCGGTCGGGTGTGGGAGGTCTGGAATCCCCGCATGGAGAAGTGAGGATCGGCCCTCCCCGGGGTTGCGATCCTTCGCCCCGGGGAGGGTCAACCTGATCGGAGACCACACCGACTACCTGGGAGGGCTGGTTCTCCCGGTGGCGACGCCGCAGGGGACCACCGTCACCGGTGCGGAGATCGAGGCCCGGGTGGTCCTCGAGTCGGCCCAGCTCGGGGGACGGGTGGACCTGGCCCTGCCCCTGTCCGGAGCCCCTGAGCGTCCCCCCTGGGGACGGTTCGTGGCCGCGGTGGTGGGGGAGGTTTTCGACGGCTCACCTTCCCACGGTGTGGAGG
>JALSTE010000339.1 GCA_026983855.1 Acidimicrobiia bacterium | reverse complement strand
AGACCGGTGACCGACCGGTGATCGGTGACAGACCGGTGACCGACCGGTGATCGGTGACAGACCGGTGACCGACCGGCGACAGACCAGCGATCGGTGACTGCTGTCGGTCGGTGAAGCGCCGGCGACCGGGTCTGTCAGGGGGTGGGGGAGAGCAGGGCGGGATCGATCCACTCCGGCCAGGGTCTCCCGGTGATCAGGTCGGCGGCCAGACCGCCCCACCCGTCGGAGGCCTTGGCGCCCGATCCGTTGCCGGCCACGGCGACGTAGCGGTGTTCGGACACCCGGGCGATCACCGGGTACTCCGAGCGGGTCATGGTGATGATGCAGGGGCCGGTCTCGAAGTTCTCGAAGCGGACCCCGGGCAGGATCGACTCCATGGTCCCGGCCATGGCGTCCCGGGCCACGTCGGTGTCCCCCCGCCGGACCCACTCCCCGATGGCGTCCAGATCATCCAGGGTGGTGTCGGAGGTGGTGTTGGCCCCCATCTTCACCTTCCAACGACCGTCGGGATACGTCACCGGCGGGGTCAGGTACACATCGGCGATCTCGGGGTGGTCGAGGGTGTAGTGGACCGTGGGCAGGTTCGTCAGACGCCTCCCGTCGGCATGGGACACCGTTCCCAGTATGTAGGTCTCGGTCTCCACGGTGACGGGCAGGGGGTCGGGCAGCAGCCCGAAGTGGTTGGCGTAGGAACCGACCGCGACCAGCATCCCGCCGGCCCGGACCGTTCCCCCCGAACCCAGGGTGATGGTGACCCCGGCGGGGTCCTCCCGGGCGCCCACGGCCAGATCGTCGATGACGACCAGTCCGCGTCTGGTGGCGGCCTCGATCTGGGCCGACACCAGGCTGCGGGGATTGAGCATCCCGGCGGGGGCGGGTTCGTGGAGGACGCTTACACCGGGCGGGAAGTCCAGCTCGGGGAACTGGTGCCGCCAGGAGTCGTCCCCGGGTGGGTGGACCGTGTGGGGCACGCTGGTTCCCACCGGACCGCCGGTCCACGAGCGGTCGTGGCGGGGACGGACCCCGGGGTCGGTCACCACCAGGGCACCCACGGGGTGGAGGATCTCCCTCCCGGTCTCGTCCTCCAGGTCGGCCACGGCCCCGAAGGTGCGTTCGGTCATCTCCGCCCACAGCCGGTCCGGTGAGATGCGCCGGGTCAGGCGCCCCTGGTCGTAGTGGGAGGCATACGCACCCTGGTGGGTACGGCGGTCGGTGGGTTCGTGGGGCCCGATCAGGACCACGCTCCCCTCACCGGTTCGGGTGAGGTGTCGGGCGGCGGCCGCGCCGAAGGGACCCCGGCCGATCACCGCCAGGTCGAAGTCGGCCGCCATGGTCGGGGAGCCCTCAGCTACCGCGGAGCAGTCGACCGGGGAGATTCCCGGTGGGTTCGCCGTGGTCCATGAAGTGCACCCCGTTCACGAAGGTGTGGTCGATGCCGTGGGCCCCCTGCACGAAGCGGGGGGCGCCACCGGGGAAGTCGTGGACTATCCGGGGCAGGGGCAGGGACACGGCCTCGAAGTCGATGACGTTCACATCGGCGAAGGCCCCCGGGGTCAGCACCCCGCGGTCCGTCAGGCCCACGAACCCCGCGGTGTCCGAGGTGAGGGTCCTGACCCCCTCCTCCAGGGTGAGGGCCCCCTCCTGGCGCACCCAGTGCTCGAGCAGGTAGGTCGGCTGGGAGGCGTCCATGATCTGGGTGGCGTGGGCCCCGGCGTCGGCCAGCCCCAGGACGGTGACCGGGGAGGTGAGCAGCTCCCGGACCGCCTCGTGGTCCTCGTTCATGACCGGCCAGTTGACGATGGCCGCCCCGTCGGTGGCCACCACGGTGTCGATCCACAACTCGATGGGGGACACCCCGGCGGCCTCGGCCCGGGCGGCCAGGGAGTCCTCGGGGCCGAAGTCGTAGCGGGCCGGTTCGCTCTCCATCAGGTACATCGAGCGGTAGGGCTCGACGGGCTTGTCGGCGGCCTCGGCGATGAGGCGGGCCCGGACCTCGGGGTCACGCAGGGCCGCCAGCCGACCGGCGGGATCCATCCCCCGGAGGGGCTGGAAGGAAGGCAGGTCGTCGACCAGGGTGTTGGCGGCCAGGGAGAACAGCACCCCCACGCTGCGCGGGGTGATCTGGGGGTGCAGACGGGCCCCGGAGCGGTTGGCCTCCTCGGACAGCTCCAGAACCCTGCGGTAGTGATCCCCGAGGGACTTGATCTGCTGCAGGTTGAACGTGAACGGGCGTCCGGTCCGGCGGGAGAGCTCGGCCATCCAGGCCAGCTCCTCATCCACCCGGGAGGTGCCTCCGTCGGGTTCGTTGTACCGGGGCGCCATCTCCAGCACCCCCCGACCCAGGCGTCCCAGGGGCTCGGCCACGGCGAAGAACTCCTCGGGCGGGGACCAGGTACCCGGCACGTTGCGGCCGTCGGGGACCCGGTGGAAGAGACTGCGGGAGATCGAGTACCCGAGGGCACCGGCGGTGATCGCCTCCTCGACCATCTCGGCCATGCGTGAGAGCTGCTCGGGTGTGGCCACGAAGTCCGGCTCGCAGGCCGCGTCCCCGGCCACGTAGAGGCGCAGGGCCACGTCGCCCACGTAGCCCCCGGCGTTGATGCCCATGGGCATCGAGTCGATGGCGTCGAGGTACTGGCCGTAGGTCTCCCAGTTCCAGGGAAGTCCCTCCAGGATGCAGGAGGCGGGAATGTCCTCGACGGTCTCCATGGCCCGGGCCAGCACCGACTCCTCCCCGGCGTTGACCGGGGCGAAGGTCATCCCGCAGTTGCCC
>JALSTE010000338.1 GCA_026983855.1 Acidimicrobiia bacterium | reverse complement strand
TGAGGCGTCTGGCGCTGTTCCATCACGATCCCGCCCACGACGACGGTGTCGTCGAGGAGCTGGTGACCGCGGCGGTGGCCTGTGCCTCCCGTTTCGGCATCGAGGTGGTGGCCGCCCGCGAGGGCGACACCCTCGAGGTGATCTGAGCGGGGTTCCGCCGGGCCGGTTCCCCGGGTCCGTGGCGACGTGTGGCGAGGTCAGCCCTTGACGCCGATTCCACCGTCGGGATGGAGGAACGTCCCGGTGATGCCCGAGGCCCGGTCCGAGGCCAGGAACACGTAGCTTCCGGCGTGGTCGGCCCCGGTCATGGCCACCCCCAGAGGTGTCCGCCTCCTCATGGCCTCGGCCCGGCCCTCTCCGTCGTCGAGGCGTCGGTCGTCGAGGGCCAGGGAGCGGGGTCCCCGCAGGTCGGTGCCCAGGGTGCCCCCCGGGGCCACACCGTTGACCCTTATGTCGGGGGCCAGTTCGTGGGCCAGGGTGATCACCAGCCCCCTCACCGCGAACTTGCTGCTCACGTACATCACCCCACCCCGGCCGGGATGGAAACCCGAGGTGGACACGGTCAGCACGATGTTCCCCCGCGACTCCCTCAGGGGACCCAGGGCGGCCTTGACCCCCAGGATCTGGGAGGCCACGTTGACCCGGTAGATCTCCTCGAACGCGGGCATCAGGTCCCCGGGTGGGATCTCCTCCACCCCACGGTAGAAGTCGAAGATCCCCACGCAGTTGACCAGGACGTCGAGCCCCCCGAAGGACTCCACACAGGCGTCGACCGCCGTGGCGTTGGCCTCGTAGGTGGTTGCGTCGCCGCGGACCACGGTCCACTCCGGGTGGGCCGAGGCCAGGGTCTCGCACTTGAGGGGATCCCGTTCGAGGACGGTCACCTCGGACCCCTCGGTGGCGAAGGCCTCCGCCACCGCCAGTCCGATACCCGAACCGCCGCCGATCACCAGGGCCCGGCGTCCCTCCAACCAGCCGCACGACCCGCTCACAGGAGTATCGCCAGGTTCTGGGTGCGCAGCACCGCCTCGTCCACGGTGATCTCCCGGCGGGCCAGTCTCCAGCCCCCGGGGGTCTCCGTGAGCAGGTCCCGCCGTCCGGCGCTCATGAACTCGGGGGCCTTGTCGTCCCCCCGGCTGCGGAACAGCAGCAGGGCGGAGTGGACCTCGATCCCGGGTCGATCCCCGGGCCCGTCGCCGGTGGGGAAGGTCCGGACGTTGGTGACCAGGTGCCGGGTCCGCGAGGGCGGATCCTCGGTCCAGGCGTGGCCCCCCGACAGGCGTTCGACCCTCTTGGTCAGGGAGTGGAGGTCCTCGGCCAGGTGGTCCATCCGGGCGTGGTTCCCCAGATCGGTGGGGTCGGTGTCGGACATGGTCGTGACCCTCACCGGCATCAGGTAGGTGATCTCGGGGGCCAGCAGCTCCAACCACAGCCGCCAGCGGGCGGCGTCGAGGATGGCGGCCTCCTCGTTGAGGAAGTGGTGGGCGATCAGGTGGCGGGGGTCGTCGTGGGGCAGGGCCGCCGACCAGTCCCGGGGGGTTCGGGGGAGTTCGGGCGTGGTGGGTTCCGTCGGGTCTGCGGCGGCGGTCACCGTCGGCCCCCCTCGGGATGCAGGTGGGACGCCCACCGGCGCAGCCAGTTCCGTTGGTTGAACTCCCCGTAGCCGACCCGGGCGAACCCGGGCCCGGGGAAGTCATCGAGGGGCTCGCCCACCTCGGTGCCGTCGTCGAGCAGCCCCATCCTGGAGTTGAGCCGCATCCGCCGGGCCATCGAACCCCCAGCGGCGCTGGTTATGGAGACCCAGTTCTCGATGTCGTCCTGTTCGAACATGCCCGAGGACCCGAAACACATCAGGTAGGCCTTGTAGGAGTCCTCCTTGAATCGCTCAGGGGCCTCGGAGTCGACCACGAACCACGACAGGACCTCGGTCTCGGTGGCCGACACGGGCCGCCACTGCCTCAGGGAGATGAACGGCACCACGTCGTCACCATCGGCGATGATGGGCCAGTTGTGGACCAGGCTCAGGTTGGGGAACAGGGTGGCGGCGGAGACCATGAACCCCGCCCCGCCGACCATCCTCATCTGCCCGGTCGACCAGCGGTCGGCCATGCGGCGGATCATGGGCTCGGGGTAGCCGACGTAGGCCATGCGTTCGGTGAAGTCACCGGGTGGGAGCTTGTAGGTGGTGCCGCCGCCCACCCCGCAGTGGTAGAGGACCCCCTCCTTGCGCTTGTGGGCCTTGGGTTCCCGGAACAGTCCTATGTCGACCACGCTGCGGTGGGTGAACGGGGTGTGGTACATGTCGCCCACGAAGTTCTCGCACCCGATCTTCCAGTTGGCGTTAACCCGCCATCTCTGGGGTCCCCGCAGCTCGGGGCCCGAATCGCTGTGGTCGGTGTACAGATCCAGGTAGAAGCGGAAATCCCCCAGGAACTCCTCCAGGGAGCAACCGGGATCGTCCACGGCGGCGAAGATCAGGCCGTTGTGGGTCTCCACCCGGGCCGGGGAGGCCAGACGGTGCCGGTCGCGGGCCAGTCCCCGCTCACCGCCGTAGGCATCCTCGTGGAAGGGCAGCCCGGCCAGGGATCCGTCGTTGCGGTAGGACCAGGCGTGGTAGGGGCAGCGGAACTGGCGGGTGTTGCCCATCTCGGCCCGGCATACCTGCATACCCCGGTGGAGGCACATGTTCAGGTGCACCCCGATCTCGCCGGAGTCGTCGCGGGCGACGATGAACGAGTCGTCGACGATGCGGCGGAGCACGAAGTCGCCCGGTCGGGGGATCTCC
>JALSTE010000337.1 GCA_026983855.1 Acidimicrobiia bacterium | reverse complement strand
AGATGGCCGTCCAGTACGCCAAGGACCGGGTGCAGTTCGGACGGCCCATCGGCTCCTTCCAGGCCATCAAGCACAAGTGCGCCGACATGCTCCTGGAGGTCGAGTCGGCCAAGTCCGCCGCCTACTACGCCGGGTGGTGCGCCTCGGAGATGAACGACGAGCTGCCCTCGGTGGCCTCCCTGGCCAAGGCCTACTGCTCCGACGCCTACTTCCACTGCGCCGGTGAGAACATTCAGATCCATGGCGGAATCGGATTCACCTGGGAGCACCCGGCCCACCTGTACTTCAAGCGGGCCAAGAGCTCCGAGCTCATGTTCGGTGATCCCGCCTACCACCGTGAGCTGTTGGCCCAGCGCATCGGGCTCTGAGAACCCGACGCCTCCGATCGCAGCGGAGCACCCATGGCCCTGATCGCCGTGGTGGCGGTGGCGGCCCTGGCCTTCGTCATCGCCGCCGCGGTGATCGGCCGGGAGTCGGCCAAGCTCGGCGCCACCCCCAAGATGCCCGTGTACCGCCTGGAGGAGGCGGTGGAGTTCGTCTCCGAGGAACTCCCCTTCGAGTACGCGGCGGTCCTCAGCCCCGATGACGTTCGCCGCATGCTGCGTTGGCACATCAACAGGCTCCAGTTCGATCGGTCGGTCGCCGGAACCGGGGCGCTGGATGGGTCGCCACCCACCCCTGACGATCCGGTGGTGGTGGCCGAGGAGAGCCTGGTGACCGGAATTCACCGGCGGGCGGTCGAGGCCGGGATCCCCGTCGGCGTCGACGCGGTCGGGGCGGTGCTAGAAATCCACTTGGAGTATCTGAGACTCATCGGGGCCATCGACCGGGCCGGCTAGCACCGGAACGACCCCGCGAGGAGGACAATTTCATGGAGCGTCCCCGAGGCCTGACCGAACATCGATTCGTCGGCGACAAGAGGACCCAGAGGGTCTACGACCTCGACAACTGCGAGACCGGGGCCGCGGCCTCCGAGGTGGCGGATCTGGTGGCGGCGGAGTCGTTCATCGTCTTCGGTCCCGACACCCTGGCCGAGGCCCGCAACCGGGGATATCGCCTGAGCCCCTCCTGCACCTCCGCCGGCTGAGCACACTCGAGTGGGCCGGGAGTCGACCATTGAGAACGGAGGCCCCGTTCTCTCCGCCTACGTCTCGGCCCCCGAGGGTGTGCCCTCCCCCAACGCCCTGGTGCTCTGCCACGGATTTCCGTCCCGCCAACGCCCCGGAGCGCCCAGCCGGTCCTACCATCAGCTGGCCGACCGGATCACCGAGCAGTTGGGGTGGGCGGTCCTGGCCGTGAGCCTGAGGGGATGTGGTGAGTCGCAGGGGAACTTCTCCCTGGGAGGCTGGGTGGATGACGTGAACCGGGCCGTCAGCCACCTACGCGGTGAGGTCGGAGCCGATGAGGTGTGGGTCGCGGGCTCCACAACCGGGGGGAGCCTGGCGATACTGGCGGCGGCGGACAATCCCGATATCTCGGGGGTGGCGGCCATAGCCGCCCGGGCCGACTTCGACGACTGGGACCGCGAGCCCGATCAACTCCTGAACCACGCCCGCACGGTGGCGGTGATCAAGGATGCCGATTTTCCCTCCGACGTGGAGGCCTGGCGGTCGGAACTCAGCCGGAATCGACCGATCGACCGGGTGGCGGAGATGGCCGACCGGCCGTTGTTGATCCTCCACGGCAGCGCCGACCTCCAGGTTCCCCCCTCAGACGCCCGGAGACTGGCCGATGCCCACGGCTCGGCCGAGCTGAGGATCATCGCCGGGGGGGACCATCGCCTCCGTCACGACCCCCGGGCCGTGGCTCTGCTGCTGGGGTGGCTCGGGCGGCGCGAGGAGGAGACCGACGAGACCGCCCCTAGTTGTCTGTGACCCCGGCCCTCGGTCCCGCCCCTGGTTGTCTGTGACCCCGACCCTCGGTCCCGCCCCTGGGTCCTGTCAGGTGGTCGATCAGCGGGGTTCTGTGGGGCGGTCCATCAGGTGGTGCGGCGCCCCTGCTTGTCGCGGCCCTGGGCCTTGAGCAGCTTCTTGTGGGCCCTCACCTCGTCCAGGGCCTCGGGGGAGTCGATGTCGGCCACCGATCTCTTCTTCTCGTCGGCGAAGACCCCAGCCGCCTCCCGCCAACCGGGGGGAGTGATGGCGAACCTCTTGCCCAGCAGGGCGATGAAGATACGGGACTTCTCGTCCCCGAATCCCGGTAGGTCCCGGAGATTCCGGTAGAGGGAGGCCCCGTCCTCGGCGTCGGTCCAGATCCGGGAGGCCTCGCCCCCGTAGTGGTCGACCAGATGGCGACACAGGTCCTGGGTCCGCCGGGCCATGGCGGCGGGATAGCGGTGGAGGGCCGGCTTCTCCCGGAAGACCCCCTCGAGGATCTCGGGCTCCAGGGTGGCGATGGCTTCGGCGTCGAACTCCGTCCCGGCCATCCGGGGTAGCCGTTCGGCCAGGCGCCACGGGCCCACGAAGGCCCACTCCATGGGGATCTGCTGATCCAACAGCATCCCGATCAGCAGGGCCAGGGGATCTCGGCGGAGCAGATCGTCGGCCGGTTCCCGGCCCGTGACCGCCAGGGGCTCGGGCTGGGTGTCGGGTTCGGTGTCGGTGGCCATGATGGTGGTCCTCGGGTGTTCGGTGTCGGTCGCGGAATCAAACCGGGGGTCAGGCCCTAGTCTCGGCCTCGAACCGGTTGCTCAGGCTAGTCAGCCGGCGGGGATCAGGAGGGGGAGAGATGACCCAGGGCACTTCACCGGGGGAGACCGGGGGGAGTCCCTCGCTGGAGGACATACTCGCCCG
>JALSTE010000336.1 GCA_026983855.1 Acidimicrobiia bacterium | reverse complement strand
CCATCTGCGCAAGCAACCCCCCGACCTGGTGTCGGCCCGACTCCCGATAGACGCCATGGGCCTCCTCATCGACAACCTGGGGGATCGCCTATTTGAATCGGAGACCCTGGCCGCCGCCCTCAACCAGCTCCGCATGGCCTACGTGGAGCTGGCCCGGGCGGGCGAGACCGACGACGACGCTGCCCCCCACAGCGAGACCGACGATGAGGGGGGAAGCGAGACCGAGACCGACGACGACGATGCCACCCAGACCGAGACCGACGCGGAGGGGGGAAGCGAGACCGAACCGCGGTGAGCCGTTCCGATCCACCAATCTCATCGACCCCCGGGATCCGCCACCTTCCCCCCGATACCTCCCCGGCCCTGCTGGCCGGGGTCCTGGCCGAGGAGGGGGCGGTGATCGTCGATCGCCTGGCCGATCCGGCCACCATCGACGCCCTCTTCGCCGAGATGGAACCCTGGATCGCCGCCACTCCCCTCGGCGCCGACGAGTTCGCCGGTAGGTTCACCCGACGCACCGGGGGGCTGATCGCCCGCTCCCCCACCGCCCGGGGTCTGGTGACCCATCCCCTGATCACCGCCACCGTGGATCTGGTGTTGGGACACCTGACGACCTACCAGCTCCACCTCACCCAGGTGATCGAGATCGGTCCCGGGAATCCGGCCCAGGCGGTCCACCGCGACCAGTGGGCGTTCGATTTCTTCCCCTTTCCCCCCGGCTACGAGGTCCAGTGCAACACCATCTGGGCCGGGGACGATTTCACCGCCGAGAACGGCGCCACCCGTCTGGTCCCCCGCAGTCATCTCATGGAGGACCGTCTACGGCTGGACCACGACCGGACGGTTCCGGCCGAGATGGACAAGGGTTCGGTGCTGGTCTACACCGGTTCGCTGTACCACTCCGGCGGGGAGAACCGCACCATTGGACCGCGGCGGGGGATCAACATCACCTACAGCGCCGGGTTCCTCCGCCAGGAGGAGAACCAGTACCTGAGTGTTCCCCCCGAGACGGCCCGGGAGTTGCCCGAGGATCTGCTGCGCCTCATGGGCTACCGCCGGGGCGCCTACGCCCTGGGGTACGTCGACGATCTCCGGGACCCCCTCGACGTCCTGCTGGGCCGTGACTCGGGAGCAGACCCGGGTTTCAGCCCCCGCTGACGACCCGGGGCGGGCAGACCCGGTGGGTCAGGGCACGATCTTGGAGATCGGGAGCTCGAGTATGTCGGTGGCCCCCCTCTCCCGGAGTTCGGGTATGAGGATGTTGATCTCGTTCTTGGCCACGACCGCCTCGACCGCGTAGCCCGATCCCCCGAAGAGTTCGTTCACCGTCGGGGTCTTGAGGGCCGGCAGGACGTCGATCACCGAATCCAGATTCGACCCCGCCGTGTTGAGCTTGACCAGGACCCGCCCCCTGGCCTCCAGCACACCGTTGAGAAGGGTGAGGAGCTGCTCCATGGCCTTGCGCTTGACCGGATCGGCGTGGGCCTCGGGATTGGCCACCAGCTCGGTGTAGCTGGTGAGCATGGTCTCGATGATCCGCAACCCGGCCGCCTTGAGGGCCCGACCGGTCTCGGTGATGTCGACCACGCAGTCCACGATGTCGGGAACCTTGGCCTCGGTGGCCCCGTAGCTCAGGCGGACATCGGCGTCGACCCCGGCCCGGTCGAAGAACCGCCGGGTGAGCTCGGGATACTCACTGGAAACCCTGACCCCGGCGGGAAGATCGGAGACCGACCGCCAGGGGGAGTCCCCGGGAACCGCCAGCACGATCCTCACCGGCTGCGAGGTGTTCTTGGAGTACCTCAACTCGCCCAGGGAGACCACCTCGCTGGAGGTCTCCTCCACCCAGTCCCGACCGGTGATCCCCAGGTCGAAGAGCCCGTCGGCCACGTAGGTGGGGATCTCCTGGGGCCTGAGGATCCGGACGGAGTCGATGCGGGGGTCGTTCACCGTCGCCTTGTAATCGACGTCGGAACTGCGCCTCACCGGCAGGTCCGCCTCCTCGAACAGTTGGAACGTGGCCCGTTCCAGTGATCCCTTGGGAAGTACGAGTTTCAGCATGGGGCCCAACGCTAGCGCCGTCGCCGGCCCCCACCGCGCCGCCGACCCCGGCGCCGGGGCCCGGGGGGAACCCGGGGATTCAATGGCTGGTCGGGGTCCCCGCCAGCAGAGCCAGGGCGTGGGGTAGGACGTCGATGACCGCTCCCAGGGTCTCGACACAGCCCCGGGTGCTGCCCGGGGTGTTCACGATGATGCAGTCTCCCCGGGTGCCGGCCACGGCCCGGGAGAGCCGACCCAGTGGGCTCACCAGCCTCATGGCCTCGGCCAGACCGGGGGCCTCACGATCCAGGACCAGTCGGGTTCCCTCGGGGGTCAGGTCCCGGTGGGTGAACCCGGTGCCGCCGGTGGTGACGATCAGCCCGGCGAAGTCGGCGGCCATGGCGGTGAGGGCCTCCGCCACCGTCTCCACCCCGTCGGCCACCACTCCCCGGTCGACCACGGTGAAACCGTTGTCGACCAGGTAGGCGACGAGGGCGGCGCCGCTGCGGTCCTCGCGGGTTCCATGGATGACGCCGTCGGAGACCGTCAGGACCTTGGCCTCGGGGATCGCCTCGGCGGGGGGGACGTGATCATGGCTCATCGCCGTGAGGCTACCCCCGACCACCGCCGCCCCACCGTCCCCCCATCGGCGAGCCGATCCGACGGCTTCAGCCCAGGAACCCCACCACCCGATCCAGGAACCGGTCGGGGGACACCAGGTGGGGATAGTGACCCTGGTCGGCCCAGGAACCCC
>JALSTE010000335.1 GCA_026983855.1 Acidimicrobiia bacterium | reverse complement strand
GGGGGGGTGTGTGGTCCACCGCCGGGCATGGACTGTGGGGGGTGTTCCGGAGGGCGTCCTGAGCGGCGGGGGGTGTGTGGTCCACCGCCGGGCATGGACTGTGGGGGGTGTTCCGGAGGGCGTCCTGAGCGGCCCGGCCCCGGCGGGACCTTCAGGCCAGGGCCAAGCCGGCCCCGGCGGCCGCTATCCCACCGATCAGGGTCGCCGTGGCGTACACGGCCACGGCCAGGTACCGACGTGAACGCCAGCGTTCCTGGATCTCGTGCACCAGGGTGGAGACGGTGGTGAGGGCCCCGAGTCCGGCCACGCCGATGACGGTGGAGGCGGGGGAATCGAACGTCGATGCCCAGCCCAGCAGGAAGGCCCCACCCAGGTTGACCAACAGGGTTCCGACCGGGATGTGGTGATGGTCCCGGTTCAGGTGTGAGAGCACGAACCTCAGCGCCCCGGCGGCGCCGGCGGACACCACGAACAGGGAGACGGTGATCACGACCACCTCCGGGAGCCGGAGAATCCGACTATGTAGGAGGCGAAGGAGACAACCACGGTCAGCCCGATGTAGATCAGGGCCAGTCGGATCCCGTCATCGGAGAAGTGCCGGGCCGAATCCACGGCGAAGGAGGAGAAGGTGGTCAGTCCACCGCAGAAGCCGGTACTCAGGGCCACGGCCAGGGCCGGCCGGAATGCCCGACCCACCACGACACCCATGATGAGGGATCCGAGACCGTTGACGACCATGGTGGGCCATGACAGGGCCGTGGCGTGGGGCAGCATGCCGAGGATCAACCATCGAGCCCCCGCCCCCACGACGGCTCCCACCGCCACGGCCACTATGAGACCCGGTTCGGCCCGCAACCGATTCATGGGAGAATCCCCCTGACGGCCCCGACCGGGTCGGGGGCCGCTCGACCGGGGTGGCCGGGACGAGGGTAGATCGGGAGAGGTGAATCCGCATGGGTACCGTTGACATCACTGGTCTCCGCCGGCAGTTCATGGCCCGGGGGCTCGATGAGGGTGATCTGCACGAGGACCCCATCGGCCAACTGCAGGCGTGGATGACCGTGGCCACCGAGGCCGGGATCCACAACGCCAACGCCATGGCGCTGACCTCGGTTTCGGAGGATGGCCGCCCCTCGGTCCGCAATGTGCTGATGAGGGGGATCATCGACGGTGGACCGGTCTTCTACACCAACTACGAGAGTCGCAAGGGGGTGGAACTCGGTGCCCGCCCCTTCACCGAGGCCCTGTTCTCCTGGCTGGATCTCGAGCGTCAGGTCAGGATCGCCGGGGAGGTGAGCCGGCTGACTCCCGAGCAGTCCGACGCCTATTTCGCCTCCCGCCCCCGACTCAGCCGTCTGGCGGCCCTGGCTTCCGACCAGAGCCGGCCCATCCCCTCCCGGAAGTGGTTGGAACGGCGCTTCAAGGCCCTGGTCGCCGCCCACGAGGGAATAGAGGTCCCCCGACCGGACCACTGGGGAGGATTCCGGATAGAGCCCCGACGGTTCGAGTTCTGGCAGGGTCGCGATCACCGACTCCACGATCGTCTGGTCTATGAACCCACCTCGGAGGGGTGGGAGATCGTCCGCCTCGCCCCCTGACCCGTCGCGGGGTCTCAGCTCGCCACCTCGGGGATCACCCGGTTCCCGATGTGGGCCAGGTGATCGAGATCGGAGAGATCCAGGATCTGCAGGTACAGCCTCTCCAGTCCCATGGATTCCAGGTGTCGGATACGGGCCACGACCTCGTCGGGTGTGCCGCAGACACCGTTGGTCCGCAGTTCGTCCACCTGTCGACCGATGCGGGCGGCGCGGTGGGCCACCTCGGCCTCGTCCTCCCCGCAACAGGCGACGAGGGCCACGGAGTAGGTCAGGTCGTCGGGGTCACGGTCGATGTCCCGGCAGGCCTGTCGAACCCTCTCGATCCCGGCGGGGATCTCCTCGATCCCGGGGAAGGGCAGGTTGTACTCGTTCCCGTAGTGGGCCGCGAGCCTCGGTGTCTTGACCGGCCCGGTGCCACCGATGATGACCGGTGGGCGTCGGACCGGTCGGGGCAGGGCCGGGGAGTTCACGATCTCGTAGTGTCGCCCGGTGAACTCGAAGGTTCCCCCCTCGGGGGTGTCCCACATTCCGGTGATGATGGCCAGTTGCTCCTCGAGTCGTTCGAATCTCTGGGCCAGAGGGGGGAAGGGAATCCCATAGGCGGTGTGCTCGGCCTCGTACCAGCCGGCCCCGATACCCAGTTCAATTCTCCCTCCGCTCATCTGGTCGGCCTGGGCCACGGAGATCGCCAGCATCCCCGGATACCGGAAGGTGGCCGAGGTGACCAGGGTTCCCAGGGCGATCCCATCGGTCTCGCGACCGAGGGCGGCCAGGGTCACCCAGGCGTCAGTGGGGCCGGGAAGACCATCCGTATCACCCATCTTGAGCAGGTGGTCACTCCGGAAGAAGCCGGAGAAGCCGGCCTCCTCGGTGGCCCGGGCGACGGACAGGAGGGTGTCGTACGTCGCCCCCTGCTGAGGTTCGGTGAATACGCGCAGATCCATGGGATGAACCTAATGGTTGGAGTGGGGTTCGGAGTCCACCCGACCCCCGTCCCAGCTCAGCACGGCCTCGGTCAGGGCGGTGACGAGGGCATCCAGGTGGGGGCCACCCCAGTCCCGTGGTCTGGGACCCCACAGGATGGGACTCATGCCCCGGACCCGCGGCGGCAGCTCGATCTGAACCCCACCATCGAAGGGACGGTTCACCGGATTCCCGGGGTGAAGTCCGCGCAACTCCCGGGGAATGTCATCGAGA
>JALSTE010000334.1 GCA_026983855.1 Acidimicrobiia bacterium | reverse complement strand
TCCGAAATTTCCCGATGTCGAGTGTGTCCGGCGGCGACCCATCCTGGGTTGGGGATCTGCCTTCAATCGACGGAATTCGACCACCGAGCGTCGCATCGGTTGGCTACCACCGGTGGTGTGGGGGAGTCTGTCGGGTGTCACCGGTGGTGTGGGGGAGTCTGTCGGGAACGGCTGCGATGTGGGTTGACGTGATCCTCAGGGGTTGAGGTGCCGCCAGAGGCGCTCGGGTGTCAGGGGGGTCGAGGTCAGGCGCACCCCGAATGCGCTGAGGGCGTCCTCCACCGCGTTGGTGATGGCCGCCGGTGGGGCGATCACCCCGGCCTCGCCCGCCCCCTTGACACCCCCGGGGACCACGGGTGAGGGGGTGCACATGTGGCCCACGTCGAGGGACGGGATCTCCGGGGCCGAGGGCACGAGGTAGTCGGTGAGGGAGGTGGTGAGGGGCTGGCCGGCGTCGTCGTGGACGAACTCCTCGAACAGGGCGGCGGCTATCCCCTGGGCGGTGGCACCGTGAATCTGGCCCTCCACGATCATCGGATTCAGCACGGTGCCGGTGTCGTGGACGATGGTGTAGTCGAGGATCTCCACCCGGCCGGTCTCGGTGTCCACCTCCACCACCGCGTGATGGACGCCGTAGGGCCAGGCCATGGCCTCGGGGTCATGGGTCTCGATGACCTCCAGGCCGGGATCCACCCCGTCGGGAAGCTCGACGGCCCTGAGGTAGACGGCCCGGCCGATGTCGGCGGTGGTGATCGAACGACTCGGGGACCCCACCACCCAGAACCTCCCGTCGGCGGCGGTCACGTCGTCGGGGTGGGCCTCGAGCATGTGGGCGGCGATGGCGGTCATCTGGGATCTCATGGTGAGGGACGCCTTGCGCACCGCCGCCCCGCCGACGGCCGCCGAGCGCGAGGCTCCGGTGCCGTGACCGGTGTAGGGGCACTCGTCGGTGTTGCCGGTGACCACCCGGACCTGGTCGGGGTGCACGCCCAGGGTCTCCGCACACACCACGGCCAGCCCATTGCGGAAGCCCTGGCCCATCTCGCACAGCCCGGTGAAGAGGGTGACCCTACCGTCGGGTTCCAGACGGAGGCGGGAGATGTCGTACCCGCCCTGGTTCAACCCGCCCTGGTTCATCTGTCGGGAGGGTCCCAGGGCGGTGTTCTCCACGTAGAAGGCCAGTCCGACCCCGATGGGTCGGGTACGGCGCTCGCTGGGGGACTGGGAGGACCTCACCTCCAGCCAGTGCCCGTGACGGGCCCGGGTCAGGGTCAGATCGAGGCACTCCTCGTAGCGTCCACTGTCGAAGGTGTGGAACAGACTGGTGTGGGGGAACTCGTCGGGGGCGATGAGGTTCCGGCGCCGGAGTTCCACCGAGTCGATCCCGATCTCGGCCGCCAGCAGCTCGACCAGGCGCTCGACCACGAAGTTGGCCTGGGGTTGGCCCCAACCCCGGTAGGAACCGGAGGGCGTCTTGTTGGTGACCACCGCCGAGAGACGGACCGCGGCGTTGGGTACGGCGTACACGTTGGTCATCATCACCGAGGTGAGCCAGGCCGGACCGTAGGACGCCATGTGCATGTAGGCCCCCTGGTCGGAGGCGATCTCGGCGATCACGGCGGTGATCCGGCCCCGGTCGTCGGCGGTCATGGTGGCCCTCACCACCTGCTGGCGGGCGTGGACCGTGGCGGTGAACGACTCCGTCCTCTCCTCCACCCACATGAGGGGTCGACCGGTGAGGAGGGCCAGGAGGGCCAGGGCGGTCTCCTCGGGATAGTGGTGGAACTTGGCCCCGAAGCCGCCTCCCACCGCCGGTACCCGGACCGTTATCCGGTTCTGGGGCACGCCGGTGGCCTCGGCCAGGAAGTCCCGGACGATGTTGGGACTCTGGGTGGAGGTCCAGATCGTCAGACGGTCCTCGTAGGGGTCGGGAATCGCCAGAACCCCCCGTGGCTCGAGGGAGGTGGCCGTCTGACGCTGGATACGGAAGGTCTCCGTCACCGAGTGGGTGGCGTCGTCCCGGGCCCGCTCGGGGTCGCCCATCGACACCTCGAACACCCCCGCCACGTTGTCGGGCCAACCCTCGTGGATAACCGGCGAGTCGGGGGACATGGCCCCTTCGACGTCGACCACCGTGGGCAGTTCGTCGTACTCGACCACCACCGCCTCGGCGGCGTCGGTGCAGGCGGCGGACGACTCGCCGACCACGGCCACCACCGCCTCCCCCACGTGTCTGACCCGATCCCGGGCCAGGGCGTAGTAGGGCGTGGGTCGGGTCCCCAGCTCGTGGGTGGATCTCTGGGGGGCGAGGACCCCCCCGGGGGAGACCGCGGCCAGGTCCCCGGCGGTGAACACCCCGACCACCCCGGGCATGGCGCGGGCCGCGTCGGTCTCGATGTCGGTGATGCGGGCGTGGGCGACGGTGCTGCGGACGAAACGGACCTTCAGGGTCCCGGGGCGGTCGAGGTCGGCGAGGTATGGGACACCGCCGGTGAGCAGGGCGGGATCCTCCCGCCGTGGAAGGCGGCGACCGATCCAACGCCCCGGTTCCCCCGCTGTGCCCCCCTGGGTCTCGGGCGAGGCCCGAAATTCGTCCAGTTGGGAACTGGGGTAGGGATCGGGGTTCATCGTCACGCGCCTCGGCTTGGGGTTCGGCCACCGGCGGGTCCGAAACTAGCCACCTCCGTGCATGGTCGTCGACATGGTCCCAATCCTCGTATATCTTCACACATATGCAGATATCACTGGAGGCTCCCGGGCCACCCGGGACCAGCACCGACACCGACACCGACACCA
>JALSTE010000333.1 GCA_026983855.1 Acidimicrobiia bacterium | reverse complement strand
GGTCCGTCCCACGGGGAACTCCTGCACCAGGTTCTCGACCCTCAGGATCGCCCGGCCCTCGTCGCGGAGGTGCGCAGTTCCGGTACCGGCCATCAGGAAACTCCTCCCACGGTCACGGCCGTGCCCTCGGCCTGGTTGCGGGCCAGGGCCTCGGCCCCCTCGGGTGTCCCCACCGGGAACCAGCAGGCGAACTGGTGACCCGGTTCGACCCCATCCCGCAGGGGCGGGCGTTCCTCGTGGCAGCGGGGCTGGGCGTAGCGGCACCGGGGACTGAAACCGCAGCCCTTGGGGGGGTTGATCAGGTCCGGTGGCCGGCCGGGAATGGTGTTGAGACGGGTGTGACTGTGGTACTCGATCTTGGGGATCGAGTTCATCAGGGCCTCGGTGTAGGGCATCTTCATGTCGGAGAACAGGGTGCGGGTGGGAGCCTTCTCCACTATCCGCCCGGCGTACATCACCGCGATCTCCTCGGTGCGGTTGGCCACGACCCCCAGGTCGTGGGTGACCAGCACGATGGCCATGTCACGGTCCCGTTGGAGATCACCCAGGAGGTTGAGTATCTGGGCCTGCACGGTCACGTCGAGGGCGGTGGTGGGCTCATCGGCGAACAACAACTTGGGTCCGCAGGCCAGGGCGATGGCGATCATCACCCTCTGGCGCATCCCCCCCGACAGCTGGTGGGGGTACTCCTTGAGGCGACGGGCCGGCTCGGGAATCCCGACCGCCTTCATGAGTTGCAGGGCCGTCTCGGAGGCCTCGTCGGAACTCATGTCCAGGTGATGCCGCAACCCCTCGGTGATCTGCCGGCCGATCTTCACCACCGGGTTGAGGGAGGTCATCGGGTCCTGGAAGATCATGGACATCGCCGGGCCCCACACCTCGCGGAGTTCGCTCTCCTTCTTGCCGATCAGTTCCCGGCCCTCGAAGCGGACGCTCCCGTGGCTGATCACGTTGTGGCGGGGCAGGAGCCTCATCATCGATCTACTGAGCACGCTCTTGCCCGATCCCGACTCACCCACGACGCCGAGGGTCCGACCCCGTTTGATCTCCAGGGTGACACCGTCGACGGCCTTGACCACCCCACGGGGGGTGGCGAAGTGGGTTCGAAGGTCCTCGACCTCGAGGAGGGGAACGTCGCGGACCCCACCCGTCGGCGTCGGTTTGCTGGTATCGGCGACCGAGTCGGTCATCGCCTCCCCTTCTCACCCCTGTGGTCGTGTCGATGGGCGGTAACACCTACGCGTCACCGCCGGTGTGGCAACAGTCACTCTCTCCCGCCCGAGGGCCTCTAGTCAAGGAGGCGGCCGCCGTTCCACTGGCCCTCACGTTCCCAGGGCCGCTCCTCCCAGGGCTCGGGGATCCGACGCCCCGGCCCGGACGCCGTTGGCGGCCACCTCGATCAGGTGGGCGTGTCCGAAGGAACTGTCGAAGGCCGGCTTCTCCACCACCGTGTGACCCCGGCTCCTCAGGGCCCGGGCCCAATCCGGTGCGTTGGCCTCCACCTGGACCACTATCGAAGCCGGGTCGCTCCACGTGTCGAATCCACCATCGGCGGTGGAGGCCAGACGCCAGCGTCCCGAGGCGATCACCCGGGCCGGGTCCTCGTTCGCGTGGAGCAACCGAGCCAGCATCTGGAGCACCACCTGGGGCTGGCTGTCACCGCCCATGGTGCCGAGAACGGCTCGTAGGCCTCCATCCGGGGTGGTGACCAGGGCCGGGGCCAGGGTGTGTGGGGGACGACGGCCCGGCCCGTACTCCGCCCCGTGACCCGGATTCAGGTTGAACCCCTGACCCCGGTTGTGCAGGAAGATCCGGGTATTCGGCTCGACCAGACCCGATCCCCAGCCCGAGGCGTTGGACTGGATGAGGGACACGCCCATGCCGCTCCCATCAACGGCGCACAGGTAAATGGTGTCACCCTCGCCGCCGGGACCGCTGAGCTCGGCGGCCCGGTCGGCCCGAATTCGGCTTCTCATCTGGTCGATACGGTCCCCGGCCAGCAGGGCGGCCCCGTCGGCATCCTGATGAAGCACCTCGGGTCGGTCCCTCCCCGCCTGCTTGGCCGCCTCGATCAGTAGATGGGCCCAGAGGGGATCGGCGGGGTCGGTGGGTAGCGCGGGTCGCTCCAGACCTGACGCGATGGCCGCGGCCAGCAGGGTCAGGTATCCCTGGGAGGCGGGGGGAGTGGTCCACACCCGATGGCCCCAGGCCTCCACCGACAAGGGCTCCACCCAGCGGGCCTGGACGGCAGCCAGGTCCTCGGCTGTGAACTCCCCGTTGCCCAGCTCGATCAGCCCGGAGCCGAACTCCCCCCCGTAGAAGGCGTCCCGCCCCCCGGCCGCCACCGCCCGCAGAGTCCTGGCCACCCCCGGGCGCCGAACCACGTCCCCGGGTCGGAGCGTACCGTCGGAGGGGTAGTCGTCGGTGCCGGGCTTTCCCGCCACCCGGGGCAGGAGTGCACACAGGGTCATCCCGGCGGGAAAGCCCTCATCGGCCAGGTGGATCGCCGGCTCCAGCACCCGGGACATCTCCAGGCGGCCGTGGCGATCGTGGAGGGCCTGCCAACCGTCGACGCACCCCGGCACGGGACTCGCCCGGATGTCGTCCCACTGTGGCATCGAGGTGAACCCCTCGGACCGCAGGCGTTCGGGGTCGGCACCCGAACCCGCCGCCCCCGAGGCGTCGAGGGCCGTGGGGGCCCGGCCCGGTTCGTGCACCAGGGCCCACAGGTCCCCGCCCAGACCACACATGTGCTGGGTGGTGACCGCCAGCACCGCGTTGGCGGCGATGGCGGCG
>JALSTE010000332.1 GCA_026983855.1 Acidimicrobiia bacterium | reverse complement strand
CCATCCGGGGGACCGGGGCCACGAATCTGATCCTGGTCCCCGGCACCCAGTACACCGGGGCCGATTCGTGGTCCGCCGACTGGTACGGCACGCCCAACGCCGCGGTCATGGACGGGGTCGTGGACCCCCTCGACAACTACGCCATCGAGGTCCACCAGTACCTGGACGGGGACTCCTCGGGAACCTCCCCCGTCTGCGAGGGTCCCACCATCGGTTCCGAGCGGTTGGCCGACTTCACCGCCTGGTTGCGCCTCCATCACCAGCGGGCCTTCCTGGGGGAGTTCGGGGGAGGCGACGACGGAGTGTGCCTCGCCGCCATCGACGACATGCTCACCCACCTCGACACCAACGCTGACGTGTGGATCGGTTGGACCTACTGGGCGGCGGGTCCCTGGTGGGGAGAGGGACCCCTCGAGATCCAACCCTCCCCCGACGGGACCGCCGATCCTCAACTGGAGGTGCTCGAGCGCCACCTCCCCCGCTGAGACCGGGACGGAGGACCACCGCTACCGTTACCGGACGAGGGCGGGGGGCAACATCCGCGAGCCCGGGAGCCATCGGGGAACCAGTGAGAATCAGCATCGTGGGCTGTTCGGGCAGCGGCAAGACCACCCTGGCCGCCAGGGTCGCCGAACGTACCGGCGCCGCGCACGTGGAACTGGACTCCCTGTTCCACCTGGACGGATGGACCCCCAACCCCCACATGCGCCGTGACGTGGAGGCCGCCCTCGCCACCGCCCACTGGGTGTGTGACGGAAACTACCGTGTGGTCGCCGACCTGGTTCAGACCCGGGCCGACACGATCGTCGTCCTGGATCCGCCCCGCCGGCGGGTCATGGCCCAGATCGTGCCCCGGACACTGGCTCGTTCCTTCCTCCGGCGGGAGCTCTGGAACGGAAACCGGGAGAGTATCGCCAACCTTCTGCGGTGGGATCCAGAGCGGAACATCATCCGTTGGGCCTGGACCCGCCATCGCCCCCTGCGACTTCGCCATCTCGAGGCCCACGGCAGCGGGGATTGGGACCACGCCGAGGTGGTCTGGCTGCGCACGCGGCGGGAGACCGACCGGTGGCTGAACTCCCTCGAGCCCTTGGACCGCCGGAATCGACGGGCACGGGGCGGTCAGCCGAATGCCCAGCCCTCCCCGGAGCGATAGCGGGAGAGGATGGTCTTGGCCATGAGGATGCGGTGGACCTCGTCGGGGCCGTCGGCCAGACGCAGCGACCGGGCCCCGTGGTACATGGCCACGAAGGGGAGATCACTGGTCACCCCCGCCGCCCCCCAGACCTGGATGGCCCGGTCCACGACCCGGTGGAAGGCGGAGGGCACGAACACCTTGATCGAGGAGATGTCGGTGCGGGCGTTGTGACCCGCCGCCATCTTCTCGGCGCAGTTGATGGTCATCAGCCGGGCCGCCTGGATGTCCATGTAGGAGTCGGCGATGAACCCCTGGATCATCTGCTTGGTCTCCAGCAGTCCCCCGTGGACCTGCCGTTCGGTGGCTCTCTCGACCATCAGATCGAAGGCCCGCCACATGGCCCCCACCGAGTTCATGCAGTGGTACACACGACCCGCCCCCAGCCGCTCCTGGGCTGCGGCGTGTCCGGTGCCCGTGGCCCCGAGCTGATTCTCCAGCGGCACCCGAACGTTCTCGTAGCTGATCTCGCAGTGGTCGCTGGGGCGGCCCCACACGTTGATCCCCCTCAGGATGTTCACCCCGGGGGTGTCGGAGGGAACGATGATCTGGGTCATCTTGCCGTTCCGCTCCGCCGGGCCGTCGGGGTCGTCGGTGCGGCACATGACTATGAAGAAGTCGGCCTTGAGGCCGTTGGAGGTGAACCACTTGTGCCCGTTGATGACCCACTCGTCGCCCTCCCTGCGGGCCGTGGTCCGCAGGGAGCGGGGGTCTGAGCCGGGCTGGTCGGGTTCGGTCATGGAGAACCCGGACTCCATCTCCCCGTCGATTAGGGGGATGAGCCACTTCCGCTTCTGCTCCTCGGTTCCGTACTTCACGAGGATCTTCTGATTCCCGGAGTTGGGGGCCACCACCCCGAACAGGCGGGCCGCCCCGGCGTAGGCCAGGATCTCGTTCATGTAGGCCAGTTCGAGGAAATCCAGCCCGGCCCCGCCGTACTCCGCCGGCAGGTGGGGAGCCCACAACCCGGCCTGACGGACCTTGTCCTTGATGTGCGACCTGAGCTCCCGGACCGCCTGCCGGTCGGACTCCCGGGTCAACTCCCCGGCCTGGTGTCGCCACAGCAGGTTCTCGTGGGGCAGGATCTCGTCGTTGACGATCTGGGCGGTCAACTGCCGTACGACGTTGACCCTCTCCGACACATTGGGGATCGGCTTAACGTTCATCCTCACGGTGGCCTCGATTCACAGACGGAGCCCGAGTCTTCCGGACACCGACGATCCTGGCCAGTTGGGTCCCGGTCGGGCCGCCGCCATGGAAGTGACCATCGGGGTTGATACCGTCGGGTTCGGAGCATGGCGCGTTTGAGCGCCACTTCCCTTCAGTGCCCTGGCGGATGCAGCTAGAGGGGGTCGGTCGTGGAATTCCGGAGAAGTACGGCGGTGGTCCTTCTCCTGGCGTCCCTGGCCGTGACACTGGCCGTGCTGACCGGGCGACCGGTCGGGGCCGAGGCCGAGGGAGCCGCTCCGGGGCCGGCCCGAACCTCGGCGGGACTGCTGGCCACCGGCACCGACCACTCCTGCGCCCTGTCCCCCACCCATGAGGTCCGCTGCTGGGGCTTCGGGGCCCAGGGGCAGCTCGGCCTGGGGAGCCCGGCGAGTGTCGGGGACGAACCCGGGGAGATG
>JALSTE010000331.1 GCA_026983855.1 Acidimicrobiia bacterium | reverse complement strand
ATCGTGGTCCCTTCTTCGGTCCGGCGGATCCATCGCCGAGGCCGGGCGCGTTGATCGGGTCTGGCTATTCCACGTGGGCCGGGTCCGAATCGTTCCAGAGATTGCCCAATGGGGGTACCGGTAGGTCTGTCAGGTACCCTACCGGGGTAACGGATTGTCGACGCCAGGAGGCACCGAAGTGTCCGATGACACCGAAGCGACACCGAAGCGTCCCCAGGAGGCGGTGACCGCGGCCTATGACCGGATGTCCCCCTTCTACGATCTCTACGACGCCCCGATGGAGGTGATGGGGGGCAGGCGGCGAAGGAAGAGGGTCATCGGCGGGGCCCGGGGCCGGACCCTGGAGATAGGGGTCGGCACGGGGCGGAACCTGGCTCTCTACCCCCCCGGGGTGGAGGTGACGGGGATCGATGTCTCCGAGGGGATGTTGGACCGGGCCCGGCGCCGGGCCCGCGAGGGGGACCTCCAGGTCGACCTCCGCCAAGCCGATGTCCAGGCCCTTCCCTTCGAGGACGACTCCTTCGACACGGTGACGGCCACCTGTGTCTTCTGTTCGGTCGCCGACCCTGTGGCCGGCCTGCGGGAGGTGGCCCGGGTCGTGGCCCCGGAAGGCCGGGTCCTGCTGCTGGAGCACGTTCGACCCCGGAACCGGGTCCTGGGATGGATCTTCGATCGCCTCACCCCGCTGGTCAGCCGGGTGTTCGGCCCTGAGATCAACCGCCGAACGGAGGAGAACGTGGAGGCGGCCGGTCTGGAGATCGTGGACGTGCGAAGGTCCGGAATCTGGCGGGAGATCACGGCCCGACCCCGAAAGGCCCGAAAGGAGTGACGGTCCCGGGGAGGTCCCTCCGAAACGGGGGTTGGGGGTATCGACGACGGATTCGATCGTGGCCATCGAGAGCCCGTTGGGCCGTCACTCCGGACCGGGGTTGGGGCTACTCCACGACCCTTCCGGTGCGGAGGTAGTAGAGGGCGAAGAGGAGATAGGCCGTGCCCCAGATGAGCTCGCTGTGGTCGGCGTATTTCCGGGGCCCGTTGAAGCACCCGTTCCGGAGTATCCCCGGAGGCAGACCCGAGGGGTCGTCCCGACCCGTGAGGTGGGCCAGCAGGCCGTCCACCATCGGTGTCAGGTGCCCCACCACCCTCCGGGCCTCCCGGTCCCGGGTATCCCTGATCGCCATGCGGGCCAGCTGCTCCACCACCACCGCCGATGCCGAGGTGTCGAGGGCGACCGCGTCGGGGTCGGTCAGCAGGGCCGGATCCTTGAAGTCCCAGGGGGGAACCCCCTGGGGGCCGGTCTGCCCGATCCAGTAGCCCAGTAGGCGGGAACCGATGTTCAGGTATCGGGCGTCCCCCAGTTCCTCCCAGGCCCGCAGGTACCCGGCCACGGCCCAGGCCTGGCCGCGTGACCAGCAACTGTCGTCGTGGGCCCCGAGAAGTGTGTAGTGCGGGCCCGGAGCGCCGGTCTCGGGGTCGTAGTCGATGAACTCGACGGTGGACCCGTCATCGTTGATGAAGTCGCGGGCGGTCAGGTCCAGGTGACGGCGGGCCCCCTCGATGAACGTCGAGTCACCCGTCTGGCGGTGGGCCCACCAGTCGAGGCAGAGGTTGGGATGGACGTTGTCGACACACACCTTCTCCCGGCCGAACACCTGGGTGGAGCGGACCTGGACCTCGGTTCCGATGGGCATCGCCCCGTTGGCCTCCATGGCCATCGAGCGCACGGCCCACGCCGCCGCCAGGGCCAGGGTGCGGTACTTCGTCCTGGAGGTCCAGGCGTACTGGCGGGCGGCGGAGTAGTAGAAGCGGTGGGCCCGGAACATGTCGTCGCGTTCGAGGTAGGTCCGCAGTCGTTCGGTGCGTTCCTCGGCCTCATCCAGAAGATCCTGGCGGCCCAGGAGTTCGCCGGCGATGCGGAGGCACTCCACCCAGTGCCCCCCGCACCAGTCGCCGTCCTCGGTGGTGTCCCACTCCTCGGTCCCCGGTTCGCAGTGGTAGGGCCAGGCCTCGCCCACGGAGTCGCGTATGGTGACCACCCGGTCGCAAAGGTCGTCCAGGGCTATCTGCCACTCCGGCTTGAACTCGTACATGGCGGTTGCTCCATTCGACCCCCGCGAATCTAGTTAGGTCCCTATGTATGTTCAACCGCTGAGGAGAATCCGGTGAGGGGAGAGCAGGCCTGATGGTGGCCCCACCCGCTGGCGGTGAGGCACCGATGACCGGATACGCCGACTATGTCAACCGCATCCTGGAGCGGAGGGCCCGTCTGGCCCCCGACTTCGACATCGACTCCATGCTGATAGTCATGGGGTCGGTGAGGTTGGGGCATCTGCTGTCGACCTCGTCCGATGGGGCCGTGCACCGTCCGGTCGGTGGCACGTTCGCCGGATTCCGGATCCTCTTCGCCCTGTGGATGCTGGGTCCGCAGTCGACCACCGCCCTGGCCCGGATGTTCGACCTGGCCCAGCCGACCGTGACCGGGCTGGTCGACGGGCTCGAGGCCGACGGGCTGGTGGTCCGGGTCGCCAATCCCGACGACGGTAGGTCCCGCCTGATCGCCCTGACCGACGAGGGTGTGGTCCGGGTGCGTGTCGCCACCGGGGCCCAGGACCGTCACGAACGGGAGTTGCTGTCGGGTCTGACGCCCTCGGAACGACACCAATTGTCACGGCTACTGGGCCGGGCCCTCGGTTCCGTGGCCCAGCGGCGTGACCGGGGTGCGTAGACGGCCCGGCCCAGGCGGGACTATCCCGGTGGCGACCCTGAGGTGATCGGGCCACCCCGGCTGCGTGTCAGGGGGTAGGTTGACAAAATGTAGAAT
>JALSTE010000330.1 GCA_026983855.1 Acidimicrobiia bacterium | reverse complement strand
CGGGAACGTCGACCTGACCGACTTCACCCTGGTCAACACCCTGCCGTTCGTCGGGGACACCTTCGTGACCGAGGGACTGGCGTCATTCCCCCGTGAGAGCGACTGGCGCCCCACCCTGAGGGCCCCCCTGCAGATCATCGAGGCCCCGGCCGGGGCCCAGATCGACATCGAGTACTCCACCCAGACCAATCCCTGTCGGCCCGAGCTCTCCGGTCAACCGGCCGGTACGGCCTGGCCCATCGGCTGCGTGGACGACTGGGGACCGGCCCCCTCCGATCTGGGCACGGTTCAGGCGGTGAGACTGCACGGCGAGTTCCCCGCCGGCAGCCGTTGGGGCGCAGGCGAGAAGATCGTCGTGGCCTACAACCTGACCGCTTCCCACGGTTCGCCCTTCGGGGGCGAGATCGGTTGGACCAGCTTCGGCTACATAGCCACCCGGGCCGACACCGGTTTCGAGCTGGCACCCGCCGAGCCCCGCAAGACCGGCATGGTCATCAAGCCCCCCGACAACGGCGTCGGCGACTTCGTGTGGCTCGATGAGGACCGGGACGGCCTCCAGGACGCCGACGAACCCGGGTTGAACGGGGTTCGGGTCCAGCTCTTCCGGGCCGACGGCACCTTTGAGGACGAGACGACCACCTCCTACCTGCAGGGTGACACCTCCAAGCCCGGGTACTTCTTCTTCGGAGACCGGTTCCCCGGTTCTTACTACCTCAGGTTCGAGGACCCCCGGGTGGGCTGGAACGTGACCACACCCGACGCCGGGGCCGACAACGCCGACTCCGACGGCAACATCCTGTCCCTGGAGACCCCCGTGTTCCAGCTCGGTCAGAACCAGTTCCTCCTGGACTGGGACCAGGGGTACTTCGTACCGGGTGGGCCCATCGGGTGCAGCGACTCGACCATCCCCTTCGACCCCACCGACACCGATCCGAGTCGACGTCAGGTGAACGACCCGATTCCCTGCCCGAGTTGAGCGGAGCCCCCATGACCATTCAACACCGAGTCACCGAGTCCGGCCGTGGCGCCGGACGCCCATCCCGGGGACGGCGCCGTTCCCGCCGCTCCGTCCTGACGGGCGGACTGTTGACCCTGGCTCTCCTCGCCGCGGCCTGCACGTCGGAGTCGGCGGGGGAGACCGCCCCGGCCACGTCCAGCACGGAGGCCCCGGCCACCACCACCTCGGTGGTGCCGTCCACCGCGGATCTACTTCGGGATGGTTCAGGCACCACCGCGGCGCCTCTAAGGGAGGCCGAGCCCCCCGGCGATCTCCCACCGGCGGCCCTGGTGGTCAACCCCGAGGGGGCCGGTGTCCACGACCTGGTCACCGGGGACACCATCGATCTGGCCGAGCCTCCGGCCCTGGAGATCGGCCAGTCGCCCGATGAGGCGGGGCGCTACACCTCGGGGGACCTGGCAGCCGACCAGACGCTGTACCTGGCCCTACGGGAACCCACCGGGAGGCAGATCGTCGAGAGACACGACCTCGACGGCACCGTGGCCACCGTGGCCGAGGGCTCGGCGCCCGCGGTCTCACCCAGCGGGGATCGGCTGGCTCTGGCCGGTCCGGAGGGCGAGCTGGTCATATTGGACAACCTCACCTCCGAGAGCGGATCCATCATCCCGGTCCCGGGTTCGATAGTGGAATCGGTGGCCTGGGAACCCGGCGGGGAGAGGGTCGCGGTCGGTTGGTTCGACGGTGTCGACCGGGGGGTCGCCGTGGTCGAAGTGGCCGGAACCGAGCCGGGAGAGGTGAAGGACCTGGTGCGGGGTCGGGACGCCTCGTGGATGGATCCCGAGTGGACCTCGACCGGTCGCCTGGCCGTGGTCGACCAGGAGCTGGTGCCCGATGCCACCTCGGTGACCGGTTGGCGGGTGGATCAACCCTCGCTGGTGCTGGCGGTAGACGTCTCGACCGGTAGAACGTCACCTCTGTTCGAGATGCCGGACGGGGTCGCCCGGATTGACGCCGGCCCCGATGGGAGACTCCTGGGCGTGCTGACCCTCACCGGTGACCTCTGGTGGGCCGCCGACGGGGAGGGCGGCCTCCTCGTGGCCGATGGCTGGAGCTTCTTCCGTTGGTGAGAGGACCGCGGCGAATTCGCCCTCAGCCGTAGCTGACACCCAGACCGGCCCGGGCGTCGTTCTGGATCCCGTACGGCGGTATCGGGTACCGCAGGCCGTTCCGGGCCAGGGCCTCCACCCCGTCGAGGCCCCTCATCAGGTCCTCGACCGACAGGGCCATCAGCAACTCGTCATCGGGCACGCCCCCGTAGCGCCGCTCGGCGAAGCAGGGAATGGAGAGACTCGGTTCGCCCGTGGCCAGGGCCCGCCCCCAGCTGTCGGCGCACGATGACTCACCCACGCAGCCCCACTCCAACCGGCGGTAGCCCGCCCACTGGAGTCCGTTGATGAGGATGATCATCTGGCCGGGTGTGGCGTAGACCATGGCGATGTCGGGGGGATCGAGTCTCCCGGTGGCCAGGGGGGAGACCGCCACCGCCTCGTGGGTGCCCGCCGATGGGGTGACCATCGCCTCCTGGTGGGCGGCGGCATCGGCGGGGGAGGAGTACCACACCCCGACCATCCGGTCTCCGCTCAGCCACTCCTGGTCGCGGGGTGACAGACCGACGACCGTGCTGCACTGGGCCCCGACCAGATCGTCCACGGTGACCCCGACGGTCCAGCCGAGACGGGCGGCCATGGCGACGATCTGGTCCATGGTGTGGATGTCCCGGGGTCTCCTGAGGCGGGGGACCTGCTCCATGTCGCCGACCGTGGTGAAGCGCTTCATGGCTATGGGGGTGGTACGAATCCTCAG
>JALSTE010000329.1 GCA_026983855.1 Acidimicrobiia bacterium | reverse complement strand
GTCGATCCGGTCGAGGTCCGCCCGGGGACTGGCATTCACCCAGCGGCCGTCGATCCGCTGCATCTGCAGTTTCCGGCTACGGACGTAGGCCAGGGCGGTCGTGCCGTCCAGCTCGACCCAGCCCGGTGTGGCCACGTCCAGCCCGGTGGCCGGATCCCGGGCCGGGCCCGGGAAGCACACCTGGACCCCGCCCACGGCGTCCACCAGCCTCCGGAAGGCGGCCAGATCCACCTCGACGTAGTGCTGGATGTCGATGTCGAGGTTCTCCGAGATGGTGTCCAGAAGTCGTGCCACCCTCTCCCGACGGTCATCGAGATTGAAGGCGCTGTTGATCTTCGCCTTGCGGGAGGAACCGGCGATCGTCACCTCGAGGTCACGGGGGATCGATAGCAGGCTGGCCGTGCCCTCCGCCGGACGGACCCTCAGGATCATGATCGTGTCGGCGAGGTGGTTGCTGAGTTCCTCCTCGCGGTTGGTGAGGATCGGATCCCCCGGATCGATGTTCTGGGCATTGTCGGAGCCGACGATCAGGAAGTTCTGGTCCGGGCCGGGGGGCTTCGGGGCCTCGGTGGTGGTCGTGGTGCTGTCGGGGGGTCCGGATATGACTATGTCGGCGGCGTTCAACGGCCGGGTGGACGGTGGGGCGGACAGAGAGCTGTTCACGTCGACCCGGTCTATGGCCGAGAGACGGTTGGCGGCGTAGCCGATGCCCAGACCGCTCACGAGGAAGACCATGGTCAGGACCACATTCACGCCGAGGAGAATCCGCTGTCGCCAGGTTCTGCTCCACCGGAGACGGGTGCGGGCCATGGCCCGGGACGGTACCAGCGGCGGACTCCCGAGCGACTGCACTCGGCCCGTGATCCGAGGCCATCCCACCCGACCCGGTTCTCCACCGCCGCCGTCCCGCGGTCCTGCCGCCCCACCACGCCGGGGTACTAACTTGCCATTGTGGGGTGGAGCGCCCCACCGGTGCGCCGAACGGCCGCCGGTACCGACTGAACCACGGAGAGGAGGGACGGACCCGGATGGAACGAGTCTCCATCGACGGCGTCGAACACGATCCCGGCGACCCCCGCTCCGCCATCCCGGTATCGGATCATGGAATCACCGTCGGTGACGGGGTGTTCGAGACACTCCAGATAGTGGACGGTGCGGCCTTCGCCCTGTCCCGTCACCTGGACCGTCTCCGTCGATCGGCCCGGGTTGTCGACCTGGGACCCCTCCCCGAGCCCGACACCATCAGGAAGTGGGTGGGGGAGATCCTCCGGAACGGTCCACAG
Source organism: Acidimicrobiia bacterium (assembly GCA_026983855.1). Lineage (GTDB taxonomy): Bacteria > Actinomycetota > Acidimicrobiia > Acidimicrobiales > Poriferisodalaceae > DRKF01. Next base: position 11,663 of record JALSTE010000329.1, on the reverse strand, counting down.
ACCGGCAGACTGCGACTCACGGTCACCGCGGGCGACGGACCCCTGTCCTCGGCCCGGGGCGAGGGGCCGGTCCGCACCATCCTGGCCACCTCGGGACTACCCGCCCGGCGGGCCGAATCGAATCTGCACATCGTTCCCTGGACCCGCAACGAGCGGGGGGCCCTGGTCGGGGCCAAGACCACCAGCTACGCCGAGAACGTGGTGGCCCTGGCCGCCGCCGCCCGGACCGGGGCCGACGAGGCCCTCCTGCTGAACAACCGGGGGGAGATCTGCGAGGGAACGGGATCCAACGTGTTCGTGGTGCTCGACGGCCGGATCCACACCCCACCTCTGTCATCGGGCTGCCTGGCCGGGATCACCCGTGAGCTGGTGGGGGAACTGGTGACCGTGGAGGAGACCACCCTCACACCGGCCGACCTGGACCGGGCCGAGGAGGTGTTCATCACCTCCTCCACCCGCGATGTCCAGCCCGTGGCCTCCGTGGACGATCGCCTCTACCCCGGTCGCAAAGGCGCCGTCACGGCCGCCGTCTTCCACCGGTTCTCCGAACTCAAGGCCAACCGCCCCGACCCCTGATCCCACGTCTTCCCACCGGCGGCGGGGAGCCAGCCCCCTTCCAGTGCCGTCGGGGAGTAGCTTGTTGCCGCCATGTCGGAGTCACCGGATCAGAACCCCTCCCCGCCGGTATCGGACGGCGGAGGACTCGGCGCGGCGGCACGGCGGGCGGTGAAGAGAATACCCGAGCCCCTGAGGTCCCGACTTCGCGGAGCCTGGCGGGGCGCCCCTCCCCTACCCGCCGTTGGTCCCCACCCGGCTCCTCCCGCCACCGCCACCAACCTCGGGGACGACCGGCTGACCGAGGCCGACATCCACGCCGCCTACCGCCTGTTCCAGGGGCGGGAACCCGACCCGGCCGGGCTGGCCTTCTTCCGTCCCCGGATAGGGAAGTGGTCGGTGCTGGACGTTCTCCCGTACTTCGCCCACTCCGAGGAGTTCCGCAACGGCGAGACCTTCCGGCTCATCATGGGGGGAACCGGTACCGAAGCCATCGAGGTGGTCGATCTCGACGGGATCGAGATGGTGGTGCCCACCGACGACCCCGCCGTGGGGGCCCACGTAGCCGCCGGTACCACCTATGAACCCCACGTCGACGCCGCCGTGCGTCGACTCCTCCCCCCGGAGGGGGTGTTCGTGGACGCCGGGGCCAACCTGGGGGTGTTCAGTCTGCTGGGCGCCCGTCTGGTCGGACCGGCGGGTCGGGTCGTGTCGGTGGAGGCCCTGGCGTCCAACGCCGCCTTCCTCCGGGTCAGCGCGGCCCTCAATGGATTCACGAACATCACGGTCCACACCGCCGCCCTCGCCGACCGCCCCGGGACGATGGTCATGGACACCGCCGCCGGTTCCAACGGGATCCTCAGCGGGAGACTGGAGGACGTCCTCACCGATCACGATCCCACCGAGATCGTGACCCGGGAGCTGGTGTCGATCGTACGACTGGACGACCTCACCGTGGCCATGGAGCGTCTCGATCTGCTGAAGATCGACATCGAGGGTGCCGAGGCCCTCGCCTTCGCCGGGGCCGAGAGGACCCTGGAGGAACTCCAACCCGAGATACTCCTGGAGTACTCGCCGGGGCTGCTGCAGCGGGTCTCAGGGCTCGACGGGGCCGAACTGCTCGGCGATCTCATCGAACGGGGCTACCGGGTGGGGGTTCTCGAGGACGGCTCCCCCCCGACACGGTTCCTGGACGACCCCGCCGAGATCGATGCCATCCTGGCCGTCACCGGGGGTGACCACCTGGACCTCCAGCTCACGGCCTCCCCCGCCGACTGACCGCCCCGACGGAGGACCACTCCTCCAAGCCGGCTCCCGACCCATGACCACCCCGGGGCACCCACCACCGCAACGGAGCCGGGCGGTACCCTCGGCCAGAGGATCCCCGGGAGGACAATTGGCGGACCCGACCCAGGTCATCGAGTTCATGGACAGGATCGTGACGCAACCCACAGACCCACCCCAGCCGGCCGATCCCCGGGACCGGTTCCACCAGCTCCTGCACCAGGCGGCCCAGATGCCGCCTCTCAACGCCGTGGACCTCGCCAACACCAAGATGGCGGCGGTCCGAACCGGCGTCGCCCGGGCCCTGCACCCGATCACCGCCCAGCAGGCCACCTTCAACTCCACCCTCATCGCCGCCATCGGTTCCCTGGACTCGGCCCTCGAGCAGGCCCTCGAACGCATCACCGAGCTGGAGAGCAGGCCCCGGGTTGACGCCAGCGGGGGTGACGAGGCCACCCGGGCCACCCTGGCCGGGCACGAACTGCTGCTCGACGACCTCACCCGATCCACCCAGGAACTCTCGGCCCGCCTCGATGACCTCTCCGGTCGGATACGGACCGTCTCCACCGGCCTGGGCACCAGGATCGCCAAGCTGACGACGCAACTCGAATCCGAGATCGAGGAGTTCGCGGCCGATCGTCCGGCCATCGGGGCCCGGCTGGGTGAGATGGCCGCCGCCGTGCAGCGAATCAACGACCATCTGGTCACCCTCCAGGGGGACGTGGGCCAGACCCGGGCCCGGCTCAACTCGACCATCGGGGCCCTGGCCCGGGCCGACGACGGGGAACCGGCCGAGGGAAGCGACGCCGGAGGTCTCCACACCCGCACCCTGGCCGAGGTTGAGGAGATGCGCCGCAGCGATCTCTACGCCGCCTTCGAGGACCGCTTCCGGGGCTCCAGGGAGGCGATCATCGCCACCCTGAGCGACTACGAATCCGATATCGACCGTCTCGCCTCCCGAGGCCCGGTCCTGGACCTCGGGCCGGGGCGGGGAGAGTGGCTGGAGGTCCTGCGGGGACGGGGGGTGAAGGCCTACGGGGTGGACACCAATCCCACCTTCGTGGAGCAGGGACGGGCCCGGGGCCTCGATGTCAGGCTCGGTGACGCCATCACCCACCTGGCCGAGGTACCCGCCTCGTCGGTGGGGGCCGTGACCGCCTTCCACCTGGTCGAGCACCTCCCCCTGGACGTACTCACCGAGCTCCTCGAACGGGCCTTCGTGGCCATGGCCCCGGGGGGGCGACTCCTGCTCGAGACCCCCAATCCCTCGAATCTCATCGTCGGGGCCTCCAACTTCTACCTGGATCCCACCCACCTCCGACCCCTCCATCCCGACCTGCTCCAGTTCCTGGTTGAATCGGCCGGTTTCGTGGAGGTGGAGATCAGGCACCTTCACCCCCTGCGGGAACTCGAGCACCGCCCATCGATCGACGACCCCGAGCTGGCCGACCTGATCGACTACGTCCGATGGTCGATGTTCGGACCCCAGGACTACGCCGTCCTGGCGACCCGACCCGGTGGTCCTCCCCTCGACCACGACGGACGTGACGACCGCTCCCGGGACCAGGATGCACCCAGCGGGGAACCCGGAGACGACGAACGAGACAGCGGGTCCTGATCGCCCGTGAACGGTCTTCTCCCGTGAGCCCCGGTCCCCCATGAGAATCGCCCTGGCCAAGCCCGACTGGGGGATCACCGGTGGCTTCGAGCTGGTGATACCCCATCTGGTCGACGCCCTGGAGTCAGAGGGGCACGAGGTGCACCGCCTGGAGGTACCGGGCCCCAGCCCCGAGCGGGTCCTGCGCGGCACTGCCGTGCCCGATGACATCTGGGAGGCGGCCCCGGAGTTCTTCGGGTACCTCTCAGTGCGCGACCGCTTCGCGGCACTTCCGGTACCAGAGGCGGATCTGGTCCTGACCACCCAGCCGGGAAGCACGGCCATCCGTCACCCCCGCAAGCTGGCCGTTTTCTACCACCACCACCGGGTGGCCTACGACCTGGCCGAGATCTACGTGCACCACGCCCTGCCCGGCCATGAGACCCATCTACACGGGGCCCAACTCATCAGGCAGGTGGAGGAGCCCGACTTCGACTCCGTGGGTGCGTTCCTGACCCCTTCGGACACCGTTCGTGACCGGCTCCGGCGCTTCAACTCCGTCTCCGATGACCGCCTGCTCCCTTACCAGGCGGCCCCGGCGTTCGTGGCCCCCGAACCGGGATCCAGGACCGAGCACGTCCTCTGTGTCAGCCGCCACGAGTACACGAAGCGCACCGAGCTGTTCGTCGCCGCCGCCTATCTCGGTTTCGGTCTGCCCGCCGTGCAGGTGGGTGAGGGGGGCCGGTACCCGGCGGTCCGGGAATGGGCGGCCCGTCTGGCCGCGGCGGAGGCCCCCGAGGAGGAACCGTGGTGGGAACCCCGCCCGTGGTACCCCGACCTGGCCGATGTACCCACGACGCTGATCGACTTCCGGGGTCGGGTGGGGGACGGGGAGCTGACCGATCTCTACGATCGGGCCGCGGTGGTGGTCGCCCCGGCCTACGACGAGGACTACGGCCTGACCCTGCTGGAGGCCATGAGCTTCGGCAAGCCGGTGATCGTGTGTCGTGACGGGGGTGGTCTCACCGAGATGGTCGAAGACGGTGTCACCGGACTGATCGTGGATCCCACCCCGCGGGCCATCGCCGAGGGTGTCAATTCGCTGGTCGAATGGCCCGAGCGGCTGGCCGAGATGGGAGCGGCGGCCCGGGCCGCCTCCCTGGACTACACCTGGGAACGCGCCGCCCGGCAGCTCCTCGCCGGGGTCGAGACCGTGATGGGAGGCACCCGGTGACCTCCCTGCGAATCGCGGTGGTGGCCCCCGCCGCCGTTCCCTACACACGGGGTGGCTACGAGCGGCTGTGGACCGGTGTGGTGAACCACCTCAACGAACACACCGATCACCGGGCCGAACTGCTGAAGCTCCCCTTCCCCGAGACCACCCTGCACGAGGTGATCGACGGCTACCGCAGGTTCTCCGAGCTCGACGTCGGGGGCTTCGACCTAGTCCTGACCGGCAAGTACCCCGGGTGGATGATCGACCACCCCCGTCACGTCATCTACCTGGCCCACACCCTGCGGGGCCTCTACGACACCTACCCCGCCGAGTGGGTCCACTGCTCCGATCCCCGGGCCGAGTCCGTCCGCATCCAACTGGGTGGAGTGCCCGACACCGGCGGGGTGGATGTGGTGCTGGAGATCTACGACTCCCTGGTGGCGGAGCTGGGCGCCGACCATCCCGACTTCTGCCATCCGGGGCCTCTGGGGCGGGCCCTGGTCCACGCCCTGGACCGTATCGGCATGTCACCCCACCGAGTTTGCCGCCACAGCGCCATCTCCCACACGGTGGCCCGCCGCCCCGGCTACTTCCCCCCCGAGGTCGGGGTGGAGGTCATGCTCCCTCCGACCACCCTGGAGCTGCGTCCACGGCCGGGAGGAGACTACTTCTTCACCGCATCCCGCCTCGACGCCCCCAAGCGGATCGAGATGATCATCGCCGCCATGTCGAGGGTCGAGGGGGAGACACCGCTTCTGATAGCCGGAACGGGACCGGAGCACCGCTCTCTGGAATCGCTCGCCGGGGACGACCCCCGGATCCGGTTCCTGGGGTTCGTGCCCGACGACGAACTGGCCGAGCTCTACTCCGGGGCCCTCGCCGTCCCCTTCGTCCCCCGCGACGAGGACTACGGGCTGATAACCGTGGAGGCCCTGGGGAGCGGGACCCCGGTGATCACCACCTCGGACTCCGGGGGTCCCACCGAGATCATCGGTGACGGGGTGAACGGATTCATCTGCGAACCGGACGAAGGGTCCCTGGCCCGGGCCATGAATGCCCTGGCCTCCGACCCTGACCTGTCCGTCGCCATGTCGGAACGGTGCGTCGACTCCGTGACCGACATCAACTGGCCGAACCTCGGCCGGTTCCTGACCCGGGCGGTACCGACGCCCCGCCCCTCGACCGTCGCCACCAGGCCCGGGAACCGGCCCCGGCTGGTCCTGCTGTCGACCTACCCGATCCACAACCCCCGGGGCGGGGGACAACTGCGGTGCTTCCACCTCTACCGCCATCTGACCGATTCCTTCGACATCGACTTCGTCACCCTCACCGACGTGGACAGCCCCGAGTGGACGGCATCGGCCCAGCCGGGGCTGACCGAGACCGCGATCCCCCGCAGCCGGGCCCACCATGACGCCGAGGTCGCCGCCAGCATCCCCGCCGGGGTACCCGTGTCGGACCTACTGGGCGGCAGCCTGATCAGCCTCACACCGCGATACCTGTCGATACTCCACGAGAGACTCCGGGGGGCGGACGCCGCTGTGCTGGCCCATCCCTACATGCTCCCCGCCGTGGACATAGCTGGACCCGATGTCCCGGTGATACTCGACAACCACAACGTGGAGGCGGTCCTCAAGGACCAGATGTACCGAACCGGCCCCGAGGCCGACCAACTCCGGGCCCAGGTCTCCCGAGTCGAGGCGGAGGCTCTGGCCCGGGCCCAGCTCTCGATTGCCTGTTCCGGTGAGGACGCGGACCTGCTCCGGCGGCTGTACCCCGGCTCCTCCCCCACCACCGTGGTGATACCGAACGGGGTCAACCTCGACCACCTGGACTTCATCGGCCCCGAGGAGAGGGTGACCAACCGGCTCCGCTGGGCGGAAGCCTACGGTGGGGCCGATGAGCCGCTGCGGCTGGGACTGTTCATCGCCAGTTGGCACCCCCCCAACCTCCGGGCGGCGGAGTGGATTCACGAGATGGCCCCCACCATGCCCCGGATCAGGTTCCTCATGACGGGCAGCCACACCCAGGCCTTCGATCCCGCCCTCCTACCCTCCAACGTGATCCAGTTGGGGGTCATCGGGGACGCCACCAAGAGGATTCTGCTCGGGACGGCGGATGTGGCCCTGAACCCCATGCTGGAGGGATCCGGCACCAACCTCAAGATGGTGGAGTACCTGGCGGCGGGGTTGCCCACCGTGAGCACCCCCTTCGGAAGCCGCGGGGTCGCCCCACCCGACTCGGGGCTCTACCGGGCGGCCGGCGAGGATGACTTCGCCGACCTCGTGGCCGACACCGCGGAGCGTCAACCCACCGACCCCCTGCTGGCCACCATGGTCGGGGCGGCCCGGGACCACGTCCGCTCCCGCTTCGACTGGAGGGTACTGGCCGAACGGCTCGAACCCCACGTGATGGAGGTGGTCGGGCGGGACTGACCCTCCGAGGCGCTGACGTCCCGTTCAGGACACCTCGTGGGCCACCGGGGGTTCGAAACTACCCTCGATCCGCACCAGGCCCCGGTCGCTGCTCCCCCCGGCCGCCACCTTCACCGGGACGATCCGATCCACGTGGTCGAAGGTGTGAAGGCCGTCACTGTCGGTCACCGCCACCCCGATGAAGTAGGAGCCGGGGTTCACGGGCCAGTTGGGGACGACAAAGTCGATGAATCCCTGCCCGGCCTGGATCTCGCCCGTCTTGAGCTGGCCCTGGGTGCTGGCCCCGGCTATGTGCACTCCCTCCTCCTGGAACAGGTCGAAGGCGAATCGGGGATTGTCGATGGGTACGGCGGCGTCGTACCAGAGACGGATCCGCAGGGGTTCACCGGTGCGGGCATGGGGAACGCGGTTCCACTGCGGGTCCAGGATGTCGACGTGGTAGATCCTGATCTCACCCGATCCCCGGTGTTCCCCGGTGAGCTCGACGTCTCGCCCTGCGTCCATCTCGGCCTGCTCGGCGGAGATCCTCTCGGCCTCGGCGTCGTTGACCCGGCTCAGGTAGGACTGGCAGACCTCCACCGCCGGACCGGTCTCCATGAGCGAGCCGTGGTCCAGCCAGGCCGCGTTCTCACACATCGACTCCACCATGGAGAGCGAGTGGGAAACGAAGACCACGGTGGCCCCGTCACGACGCAATTTGTACATGTGGTCGAAACAGCGCCTCTGGAACTCCTCGTCTCCCACTGCCATCACCTCGTCGACGAGGAGGATCTCGGGTTCCACGTGCACCGCCACCGCGAATCCGAGTCGCACGTACATCCCGCTGGAGTAGACCTTGACCGGCTGGTCGATGAACTCGTGCAGACCCGAGAAGTCGACGATCTCGTCCACGATCGTGCGCATGTGCCTCTTGTTGAGACCGAGCATCGCCCCGTTGAGATAGATGTTCTCCCGCCCCGTGAGATCGGGGTGAAATCCCGAGCCGAGCTCCAGGAGGGAGGAGATGCGCCCCCGGGCCTCGATGCGACCCGAGGTGGGCTGGTGGATGCCGGCCATGAGGCGGAGCAGGGTCGACTTGCCCGATCCGTTGTGACCCACCAGTCCGAAGGTCGTTCCCCGGGGGATCTCCAGGGACACGTCCCGCACGGCCCAGAACCCGGACTCGGCGTTGCGTCGCCTCCGGCTGACCATCAGCTCCTTGATGGAGTTGGCCCGGTCCTCGGCCAGCTTGAACCTCTTGGACACCGAGTCGACGGAGATGGCGATTTCGGCGACCACTACAGCCCCCCGCCGCGATCCGCGCGGTGACCGACCGGCAACGTCCATCCCATGCACACAGCCACTACACCTCCCCGCCGCGATCCGCGCGGTGACCGACCGGCAACGTCCATCCCATGCACACAGCCACTACCGCCCCCCGCTGATGTCAGCGCGGTGACGAAGCAGCAACGTCCACCCGGCAACCGCGGCCACTACAGCTCCTCGCTGATGTCGACGGAGTGACGGACGAAGAACGTCCACCCGATCACGAAGGAGATGACGGCCATGACTCCCAGGGAAAGGAGCCGGAGCCCGCTGGACCAGTTCAGTGCGTAGACGGAGTCCCGGGTGGCCTCCACGTACTGGAACATGGGGTTGAGGCGCACCATCCGCCCCAGGGGAAGCCCCCACTTCTCATCGGGCAGGAGATCGGGGGGGTAGACGATCGGGGTGAGGAAGAACCACACGTTCATGGCGATTCCGGTGAGGTGCTTGATGTCCCGGAAGTGGGCGTTGGCGATGGCCAGCACGAAACCAATGCCGAGGCCGAACAGCAGGGTGGTGGCCAGCACGTAGGGAAGGAGCAGGTAGGTCCAGCTCACGTTGCCGATCCCGATCATTATCACCATCAGCACCGCGGCCTCGATCAGGCTCTGGACCACTCCGGAGAGGGTGCCGCCGAAGATGGCGGCGTCGGGCGGGAACCGGACCTTCTTGAGCAGGTCGGCGACGCCCGCCAGCCAGTCCATGGGTCCCATGACCATGGTGAAGAACAGGTTCCAGGTCACCAGCCCGGTGAACAGGTACAGGGCGAAGGACCGCGTACTTCCGTTCCCCGCCACCGGTGGGGCGGCCTTGAAGATGACACCGAACACCAGGGTGTAGATGGCTATGGTCGCCAGGGGGTTGATCATCGACCAGGCCCAGCCGAGGATGCTGCGCCGGTACCGGGCCTTGAGGTCCCGCTGGGCGAAGTTTCCGATCAGGGGACGACTGTCCCAGATCGTCTGCACTTGAGCTCTCATCTTCGCTCTGATGGGTTCCGTGGTCCTGGGGTGAGCCGCCGTTGCGGGGGGTGCGAATCCGGTCCACGGTGGCGGTCCGGCTCCGGGACAGAACTGTACCGCCGGAACCGGTCCGCCCAGCGGAGCCGTCTTCCCGTCGCTCCGTCGCCCCGTCGCTCCACCCGGTCAGAATTCCACCGCGGGACGGAGTCGGGAGACGTCACCGGTGGTCAGGGGGGTGATCACCCCTCCGGATCTGATCACCAGACGGCCGGCACGATCGATGTCGACCGCCGTGCCCACCAGGGTACCGTCAGCCTCCTCGACGGTGACCGTCCGTCCCAGAACGGCGGACTCGCGACGGGCCTCCCGCAGGATCCAACCCCCCGCTCCGGCCGCGATGAGCCCCAGCCTGATCTCCAACTCGGCCAGGACCGCCTCGAGGAGGGCGTCCCGGGACACCGCCCGACCCGCCAGCTCGTTCAGGCCCACGGGATCCAGACCCGCCTGCCCATCGGCCAGACGTGGGGGGTCGAGGTTCACGCCCAGGCCCAACACCAGCCAGGACACACGGCTCCCCTCCAGGTCGGTCTCGGCCATGACCCCGGCCAGCTTCCGCCAGGGCCCGTCGGCGGAGTTGAACACCACCAGGTCGTTGGGCCATTTGAGTCCGATGGTCACCGGGACGCCACCATCTCCCCCGGCACGGAACGTCTCCGCCGCTGACCGGGCCGCCAGGGCCAGGGAGGTTCCGAACAGATGCAGACGGTCCGCCCGTGTCCGGGGCCTCAGCAGCACTGACATGAGCAATGAAGCCCCCGGCGAATCCACCCATGGACGATCGGACCGGCCGCGACCGGCGGTCTGGTGGTCGGCCACCAGCACCAGACCCTCCTCCGCCCCGTCCCGTGCCCGCCGGACCAGGTCCCGGTTGGTCGAGTCCGTCTCACCCAGGAACTCGACCCGGAAGACCCTCGCGTCGGTGGGAGAATCGGCCACGAGGGCAGAATAGCCAGGGCCGGCCCGCATCCGGCCCGCCGAGCACCGGAACCCCCCGGAGATCCCCGTGGCCGACCGGGTCGACGCGACCGGGTCTGCGCCCTGGAGGAGCCCGGACCCCTGGTCGGTTCACCGGTGCTCTTCGTGTCCCCGGAGGACTCGGAGGCACCGGCGTTCGTCGGGATCGGGGGGCGTGTCACCCCCGGGGTCGGTCCCTGATCCCCGGAGTGGACCCGGGCGGAGGGGGTCGCCGACCGGTTCGTCTGGCAAGATCATGTGCCGGCGGGATCGGGAACGATCCCCCCGGATGCAGCAGAGACCGAATCACAGACCGGGACGGGACGTGTTCTCAAAGATCCTCATCGCCAACCGTGGAGAGATAGCAGTACGGGTGATCCGGGCCTGCCGGGACATGGGTATCACCAGCGTCGCCGTCTACTCCGAACTGGACCGCAACGCCCTGCACGTCCGCCTGGCCGACGAGGCCTGGTCCATCGGCGGAGAGACCGCGGCGGAGAGTTACCTGAACGTCGACGCCATCCTCGCCGTGATCGAGAAGAGCGGTGCCGACGCCGTGCACCCCGGCTACGGATTCTTCAGCGAGAACGCCGACTTCGCCCGCCGGATCACCGACATGGGGGTGACCTTCATCGGGCCTCCCCCCGAGGCCATCGAGATCATGGGCGACAAGATCTCGGCCCGCAACGCGGCCGAGAGGGTGGGGGTGCACAGTGTCCCCGGCACCACGGAGATCATCACCTCGCCCGAGGACGTCATCCTCTTCGGAACCGAACACGGCTGGCCGGTCGCCATCAAGGCCGCCTACGGAGGTGGGGGTCGGGGCATGAAGGTGGCCCACGGCCCCGATGAGGTGGCCGACGCCCTGGAGAGCGCCCAGAGGGAGGCCCTGTCCTACTTCGGGCGGGACGAGTGCTACATGGAGCGCTACCTCACCCACCCCCGTCACATAGAGATGCAGATCATCGGCGACGCCCACGGCAACATCGTGTGGCTCGGCGAGAGGGACTGCTCCGCCCAGCGACGCCACCAGAAGCTCCTCGAGGAATCGCCGGCCCCCGAGTTCCCCGAGGAGGTTCGCCGGGCCATGGGGGAGGCGGCGGTGGCCGTGGCCCGCGGGTGCGACTACCGCAACGCCGGGACGGTGGAGTTTCTGTACCAGGACGGCCAATTCCACTACCTGGAGATGAACACCCGTCTGCAGGTCGAACATCCGGTCACCGAACTGGTCACCGGCATCGACCTGGTCAACGAACAGATCCGGGTGGCGGCCGGCGAGCCCCTCTCCTTCGATC
>JALSTE010000328.1 GCA_026983855.1 Acidimicrobiia bacterium | reverse complement strand
GGGATCCCGCCACCGCCGACCGCCCGTTCACCACCACTCCCCTCAGGGTTCCGGGTGGGCTCATCGGGGCCTGGCTGCGGGGGCCGGCGGGCGGTCTCTCACCGGTGGATCAGGGCTCACCGGTGGGCTCATCGGGGCCCCGCTCCTGGGGATGGCGGCCGGTCTCTCACCGGTGGATTGTCCCCCGTCGGGTCGGTCCGGTCCACCGCTCCCCCGGGGTTTCCCCGGCGTCGGGTGACGATCGGAGGCCTCGTGGGTCGAATCGTGGGGTCCGAGTTTCGCCACCTTGGGTGACCATTTTCGATCTGAAGCAACTCGGCTGAGCCTCCCGTAGTGGGCCTTGGTCTTGATACGGACTTTTCGCGACACGAGGGCTCCCGGATACGTCAATATCTCCAGCGAATTCATTGGGAGGGCGGTAATGAGCGGAGGGAGTCCGGCGCCTGGCGCCGGGGTGGTGGTCGAGGGTCGCGACGGGAGGCTTCCCTGGCCCCACCGCCGGGTGTGGGCCGCGGCCGCCGCACCCCTGCTGGTCGTCGGCACCGGCCTCGGCACCTGGTTCGGCGTGGCCCGCATCGAGAACAAGCTCACCGACGAGGCCCGCTCCGACCTGTCGGCGGCCGGGATCGACCCCAGCGGGCTGTCGATCAGGTTCGACTACCGCGACGGCGAGGCGGTGGGTAAGCTCCCGGCGGGGATTACCCGGGCCGAGGCCGAGGCAGCCGTGTCCCATCCCCTTCTCCGCCACTTCACCGTGAGGGCCACCGAGGTGGCCGCCGGTGGGCCGGCCGCCCCCTCCACCACCGCCCCACCGGTCCTGCGGGGGTCCACCGAGGTGAGGGCGGAACTGACCTCGTCGGGGACCATCGTGCTCACCGGCACCGTGCCCACCGAGGCCGAGCACCGCACCCTGGTCCAGGCGGCCGCCGAGGTGGTGGGCCCCGACGGGGTGGACGACCGGATCGTGGTCAGCGGCCTGTCCCCCGCCGTGCCCGGTGACATGGGCCGGGTCCGGGCCCTGGCCGACGTGGTGTCCACGTTCGAGGGGGCCGGCACCGCCATCGCCACCCTCACCGACGACTCCCTCGATCTGATCATGAGGGAGGCCACCGCCGATGCCGCCCGGGCGGCCCGGGAGGCCATGGACGCCGCTCCGGTGTTCGCCAACTACGACATCGAGGACGGGGTGGAGACCCCCACTCCCCTGGTGGTGGGGGCCGAACTGGAATCCGGGATGGTGACCCTCACCGGGACGGTCCCCAGCGAGGCCCACCACCAGATGCTCCTCGACGCCGCCGTCGGGTCCTTCGGGGCCGAGGGGGTGGACGACCGCCTGGTCGTGAGCGGGGAGCCATCCACCGGGGAGATCGACTCGGGAATCGAGGCCCTGGCCGCGTCCCTGGGCGCCCTCGAGGGGGCCGAGTCCGGTCGGGCCATTCTCGACGACACCGGCCTCACCGTGGAGGCCACGGTCACCGACCCCGCCGCCGCCGACGCCCTGGAGGCCCTCGAGGTCTCCGCGGCCAATGCCGTCGGACCCCCGACCACCGTCGACGTGACCATCGCCGAGGCCCCCGAGGTCGCCCTGGGTGAGCAGATGGCGGGACTGCGGTCCGAGCTGGACTCCCTGGCCGACGAGATCGGGGCCAACGTGGTGTTCGACAGCGGTTCGGCCGAGCTGACCCCCGCCGCCGAGGCCACCCTCGACAAGGTCGCCGCCGCCATGGAGCGGTACCCCCTGCCCGTGGTGAGGGTCGAGGGCCACACCGACTCCAACGGCCCCCGGGCCGCCAACCGGGTCCTGTCCCAGGCCCGGGCCGACAGCGTCGTGGCCCACCTGGTGGCGGCCGGGGTCGACCCCTCCCGTCTGCAGGCGGTGGGCCACGGTGAGGACGTGCCCCTCGTCTCCAATGAAACGGCCGCCGGGCGGGCCCGGAACCGCCGGGTCGAGTTCACCCCCCTCCCGGACTTCTAGATGTCGCCCCCCGCCGTCGCTGTATCTCTTCCAACCCTCCGAAAGGACCACCGGTAATGCTTTCCGTCCTGTGGGAAATAGTCATCCCCCTGATCATCATGTTCCTGATCGGGCTGTTCGTCGGCTGGCTGCTGTGGCGCTGGCGCCGGACCGCGGTGTCCAACTCCGAGTGGGACGCCCTGCAGCGGAACCTCGAGGACAAGAGGAACCGCATCAACATCCTCACCGACGAGCGGGACACCCTCGACGAGAAGGCCGAGACCCTGGCGACGGAACTGGACATGGCCCGGTCCGACGTGGCCCGTCTGGGGGATCACCTGGTGGAGGCCAACGAGAAGGCGGCGAGGACCCAGGGCCTCTACGAGAACGCCAACGCCCGGGTGGTCGAACTGGAGGGGGTGGCCGGGGAGCTCCAGGGCCGGGTGGCCTCCCTGGAGGGCGAACTGGCCGATACCCGGGGCCGGGTGGCCGGGCTCGAGACCGATCTGGGGGGAGCGAGGACCCGGGTGGGCAAGCTCGAGGAGAACCTGTCCGGCGCCCAGGCCCGGGTGGCCTCCCTGGAGGGCGAACTGGCCGATACCCGGGACCGTCTGGCCGAGACCGAGGGCGAACTGCTGGGGGCCCAGAGCCGGGTGACCTCCCTGGAGGGCGAACTGGTGGGAGCCAAGGCCCGAACCGCCGAACTGGAATCCGGCCTGCAGGGAGCCCAGACCCGGGCGGCCGAGACCGAGGGCGAACTGGCCGATACCCGGGACGCTGCCGGGTTCGCCGACACCGCAGCCGACGACCAGGCCAACCAGGACAGCCTCGGGTTCACCGACACCGCAGCCGACAGCCAGGACAGCCAG
>JALSTE010000327.1 GCA_026983855.1 Acidimicrobiia bacterium | reverse complement strand
CCGAGGCGCTGGCCGTCGACAATCCGGACGACCTCGACGTACTGCTGACCGACGTCGTGATGCCCGGGGGCCTGTCCGGAACCCGGGTCGCGGCCGAGATCCGCCGCCTCAACCCCGGCATCGGGGTGGTCTACATGTCCGGCTACAGCGCCGAGGCGGTGGCCAATCACGGGGTGCTTGAGGAAGGTGTGGAGTTGGTCAACAAGCCGTTCAGCCGTCGGGAGATCGTGGAGGCGGTGGAGAGGGCGGCGGGTCTGGCGGCGGCGGTCGGATCATGACCGGCGGTCCGCGCATCCTCATCGTCGACGACGAACCGTCCATCGCCCGGGTGGCGGCCCGGGCCCTGACGCGCGACGGCCACACCTGTGTCACGGCGGGCTCCGTCGCCGAGGCCCGGGAACTCCTCACCACCCATCCGGGTATCGAGCTGCTGATCAGTGACATCAACATGCCCGGTGAATCGGGCCTGGACCTCGTTGAGTCGGCCCTGGAGTCGAGACCGGATCTGGCGGTGATCATGGCCACCGGTGTCGATGATCGGGAGGTCGCCCGCCGGGCGGTGGACCTGGGGGTCCACGGGTATCTGGTGAAGCCCTACGAACTGGCCGAATTGAGGATCAACGTCGACAACGCCCTGAGGCGACGGGAACTGGAGGAGAGTTCCCGGGCCCACAGTGTGGATCTCGAGCAGAAGTTCGAGGCTCTGGTGCAGGCGGCACCCGTCGGGGTGCTCTACGCCAGCAGCGAGGGAGTCTGCGACTACGTGAACGCGGCCACCGAGCGGATATCGGGTCGTTCGGCGGAGTCCCTCCTGGGCGACGGATGGCTGGAGGCGGTGCACCCCGAGGACCGCCAGATGGTGGCCGAACAGGTGATGTACGCCGTCATCGAGGACACCGAGGTCACCTTCGAGGCCCGTCTGCTGCGGCCCGACGGGGTCACGGTCGAGGTGGCGATCAGGGCCTCGGCCATGCCCGATCACAATTCGGGACTGCGCCGCTGTGTGGGCGTGATCGAGGACATCACCGATCGCCGTAGGTTCGAGGAACAACTCGCTCACCAGGCCACCCACGACGAACTCACCTCCCTGCCCAACCGCCACCTGCTGCTGGATCGGATCTGGCAGGCGCTGGGGCGACCGGGGAGGACCACGGTGATGTTCATCGACGTGGATCGTTTCAAGCTGGTCAACGACGTCCACGGACACACGGTGGGTGACATGCTGCTGGCCGAGATCGGGGCCCGTCTGGCCGAGTCGTTCCGGGCCGGGGAGACCGTGGCCCGTTTCGGTGGCGACGAGTTCGTGGTCGTGGCCAACGTCACCACGGAGGCCGCCCCCTCGAGGCTGGCCGAACGGGTCCAGCGGCTCTTGGACGATCCGGTGACGGTGGGGGACAACGAGATCCCGGTCTCGGTGTCGATCGGTGTGGCCGTGGCCCGGGATTCGGAGGTCACGCCGGAGGACCTCCTCCGTGACGCCGACACCGCCATGTACCGGGCCAAGGCCCGGGGCGGGGCGACCCATGAGTTCTTCGCCAGTGAGCAGGCCGACCTGGTGCGTCGCCGGTTGTCCCTGGAGATGGACCTGAGGCGGGCCCTGGACAACGGCGGGATCGAGGTGCACTACCAGCCCCAGGTGGACGCCCGGAGCGGGGCGCTGCGGGGAATGGAGGCTCTGGCCCGCTGGAACCATCCCCGGCTGGGCCACATCCCCCCGCCGGTGTTCGTGGAGATCGCCGAGGAGTCGGGTATGGCCGAACGGTTGACCGACGTGGTGCTGGCCCAGGCCTGCCGTCAGGCGGCCCGGTGGTCGGAGCGCTGCCCTCGACCCGGCCGGCCCCAGATGTCGGTGAACTTGACCAACAAGGACCTCTCCGACCCCCGTCTCCACGATCGGATCCTCGGGGCCCTGTCCGAAGCCGGTTTGGCGCCGGAGCACCTGACGCTGGAGGTGACCGAGGGGTCGTTGATAGGGGATCTCGGTATGAGTGCCCTGTGTCTCGATGCCATGAAGTCGATGGGGGTGAGGGTGTCCCTCGACGACTTCGGTACCGGGTACTCCTCGCTCTCCTATCTCAGCCGTCTGCCGGTCGACGAGATCAAGATCGACCGCAGCTTCGTGAGCCGTCTGGACTCCGAGGCCCGGGTGGATCACCAACTCGTCGAGGCGATCATCAACCTGGCCGAGATCTTCGGCCTGGAGGTGGTGGCCGAGGGAATCGAGACCCGGCGCCAGTTGGAGATCATCGCCGGTCTCCGCTGTCCCATCATCCAGGGTTATCTCGCCGCCCGACCCGGGGCGCCCGACAGCCCTGAGATCAGTGCCATCGTGGCCGCCGGTGGGGTGCGGCTCCGGACCGGCTCGGCGGCCGACGTGGTGAGCTGATCCCGTTCCCCGGACAATGGAGCGGTGGTCGGCCATCGGACCTCGAGACCGGCCAACCTCCCCACCCCCCGAGCGTCAGGCCACGGTGATCCCGGTGTCGATGTGCCGGTGGGTCGTCTCCCGGCGCCGGGCGGGTATGAATTCATCGAGCTCCTCCACCCGGCCCGCGGCCATGCGGGAGACGAGTGAGATCGTGCCCCGGCGGGCCACGACCACCGATTGCAGCCCCCGGGTGGAGACCCAGGACAGCAGGGGGGCGAAGATGTGATCCCCACTCCCGACCACCAGACGGTCGAAGCGGTTCACGACCCACCCCCGGGGAGCCTCGGCCAGCAGGGCCAGATCGGCGGCGTCGGGGCCGACGGCCGGAATCCAGCGGGGCCGGAACGAGGCGCTGTCGTTCCACACTTCGGTCAGCAGACCCGCCGGTCCGGAAACGA
>JALSTE010000326.1 GCA_026983855.1 Acidimicrobiia bacterium | reverse complement strand
CAACTGGGACGGTTCTGATGTCTTCGGCGCCGGTACCTTCGCCCGCCCCTGGTTGGACCCGGCCCGTGACCCCATGGATGCCGCCCGGACCAAGATGGACGTGGCCTTCGAGTTCATGGCCAAGCTCGGGGCACCGTTCTGGTGCTTCCACGACCGGGACATAGCCCCCGAGGGCGACACCTTCGCCGAGAGCTGCGCCCGCCTGGAGGAGATGGCCGAGCGGGCCGAGGCCCACATGTCCCGGACCGGGATCCGTCTTCTGTGGGGAACGGCCAACCTGTTCAGCCACCCCCGCTACATGGCGGGGGCCGCCACCAACCCCGACCCCGAGGTGTTCGCCCACGCCGCGGCCCAGGTGGCCCGCTGCCTGGAGATCACCCGGGACCTCGGTGGCGCCAACTACGTGCTGTGGGGTGGCCGGGAGGGCTACGACACCCTCCTCAACACCGACCTGGCCCGGGAGGCCGACCAGATGGGTCGCTTCCTGAACCTGGTCGTCGAGCACAGTCACCAGATCGGCTTCGAGGGCCAGATCCTGCTGGAGCCCAAGCCGCAGGAACCGGCCAAGCACCAGTACGACCACGATGTCGCCACCGTCCACGCCTTTCTCCAGCGTTACGGCCTGGAGGGGGAGATCAAGGTGAACATCGAGGTGAACCACGCCACCCTCGCCGGTCACGACTTCGTCCACGAGATCGCCACCGCGGCGGCGGCGGGGATCCTGGGCAGCGTGGATGCCAACCGGGGCGACGACCGCCTGGGCTGGGACACCGACCAGTTCCCCAACTCGGTGGAGAGCATGTGCCTGGCGGTGCACGAGATCCTGCGGGCCGGGGGCCTGGGCTCGGGTGGGTTCAACTTCGACACCAAGCTGAGGCGGCAGTCCATCGACCCCGAGGACCTGTTCCACGCCCACATCGGGGGCATGGACACCCTGGCCCGGTCCCTGCTGGTGGCCCACGCCATGTACTCCGACGGGGCCCTGACCGGGGTGGTGGCCGATCGCTACGCCGGCTGGGACGGCGAGTTGGGGCGCTCGATCATGGGCGGTGATCGATCGCTGGCCGACCTGAACGCCCTGGTCAGTGGGGGAGGGGTCGATCCCCGTCCGGTGTCGGGCCGCCAGGAGGCCCTGGAGAACATCGTCAACCGCTATGTCCACTCCGTCCGCTGAACCCCTCGTGGCCGGGGTGGACTCCTCCACCCAGTCCACCAAGGTCGAGCTACGGACCCTGACCGGGGGAAGGCTGGTGGCCACCGGTCGGGCGCCCCACCCCGTGATGTCGGGCCCCCGCTCCGAACAGGATCCCCAGGTGTGGTGGACGGCCCTGGTCGACGCCCTGGGGCAGGTGGGGGATCACCTGGACCGGGTCGTGGCGGTGGCGGTGGCCGCCCAGCAGCACGGCCTGGTCGTCGTCGACACCTCGGGTGAGGTGATCCGTCCGGCCAAGCTGTGGAACGACACCGAGTCCGCTCCCCAGGCCCGCCGTCTGCGGGAAGCGCTGGACGACGAGACCTGGGCCCGATCGTGTGGGTCGGTGCCGGTGCCGTCCTTCTCGGTCACCAAGCTGGCGTGGCTGGTCGACAACGAACCGGGTGCGGCCCATCGGGTGGCCCGGGTCATGCTTCCCCACGACTGGCTCACCTGGCGGCTCACCGGTCGTCACGTCACCGATCGGGGTGACGCCTCGGGGACGGGATGGTGGGACCCCGTCTCGGGCGGCTACCGCCCCGACCTGCTGGCGTTGGTCGGGGGACGGGGCGACTGGGTCGAGGCCATGCCCCGGGTGCTCGAACCCGGGGAACCGGCCGGGGTGGTGACCGCGGCCGCGGCCGGGGCCACCGGACTGTCGGAGGGGACTGTGGTCGGTCCCGGTACGGGCGACAACATGGCGGCGGCCCTGGGGCTGGGACTCGGGCCCGGGGACGTGGTGGTGTCCCTGGGGACCTCGGGCACGGTGTACGCCGTTTCCCCGACCCCGGTGTCCGATCACCGGGGGCTCGTCGCCGGATTCGCCTCCGCCGATGGGGTCTGGTTGCCGCTGGTGTGCACCCTCAACGCCACCCGGGTGACCGACACCGCGGCGGCCTGGCTGGGGCTGGACCGGGCCGCCATGGAACGGATGGCCCTGGAGGCCCCGCCCGGTTCGGGGGGAGTGGTGCTGGTGCCCTACCTGGAGGGGGAGCGGACCCCGGACCTGCCGGGGGCCCGGGGCTGGTGGAGCGGGCTCACCACCTCGACCGGCCCCGCCGAGCTGAGCCGATCCGCGTTCGAGGGGGTGGTCTGCGGCCTCCTGGCCGGGATGGACGCCCTGGTGGATGTCGGGGTCCACGTCTCGGGGCGGATGTTCCTGATCGGCGGAGGGGCCCGCAGCGAGGCCTACCGGAGGATCACCGCCGACCTGGCCGGTCGGGAGCTGGTCGTTCCCGAAGATGACGAGACCGTGGCCACCGGTGCCTGCGTCCAGGCCGCCGCGGTCCACCTGGGTCTCGATTCGGTCGGGTCGCCCCCGGGATGGGAGCTGGGCGCGGGCCCCGTGGTCCGGCCCGCACCCGATGGCGAAGGGCGACGGGTGAGGGCGGCCTACCGGAGGGTTGCGGGCTTAGTCGCCGGGGTGGAGCCCTTCTAAGATCGGCGGCATGTCCCAGCGCACTCGTGACCTGCCCCGCCGATCATGTCTGTCGATTCCCGGTTCCAGTGAGAAGATGCTGGCCAAGGGACCGACCCTCGATGCCGACATGGTGTTCCTCGACCTGGAGGACTCCGTGTCCCCCCTGGAGAAGGAGTCGGCCCGCTCCAAGGTGGTGAACGCCATCCGCAACCAG
>JALSTE010000325.1 GCA_026983855.1 Acidimicrobiia bacterium | reverse complement strand
GGTGCCCAAGTCCGGGCGCCATCTACCCGCCGCCCTGGTGCACGACGGCCTGGTCCGAGACCCGACCATCGACCGTTTCGATGCCGACCGGATATTCCGTGACGCCATGGGTGACCTCGGCGTGGGGTTGATCCGTCGCTGGCTCATGTGGACGGCGGTCAGCCTCAAGACCATCCACAAGAGGGGTCCCATCTCCCTGAGAATCGCGGCGGCGATCACCATCGTGGTGGTGGCGGTGTTGGGGACCACGGCCACGGTCAGCCTGTTCGTCGACCGGACCCTGCTGCCGTGGATGGGATCGCGTGAGCTGATCCCCGAACTGGTCTTCGGACTGGCCGGGGCCGTCGTCGTACCGCTCACGCTGGGGATCCTCCTGTGGCGGCCGGTCCGGACCGCCGGGGTCATAGCGGGGATCTCGGCGGCGGTGCTGCTCCACGTGATGGTCATGCTGGTGGGGGTCTACGGCCTGTACCTCACCCTTGAGCGGTTGGGCCGACGCACCCAGGTCGCGCTCGCCGTGGTGGTGGTCATGACCGCCATCGGTCTGTTCGGATATGCGGTGTGGGGTTCCGCGACCTGAACCCGGCCCCGACCACGATCCGCCGGGCTCCCGGACCGGTCGAGGTCAGGCCCCAGCCCCCGCCTCCCGGACCGGTCGAGGTCAGGCCCCAGCCCCCGGCTCCCGGACCGGTCGAGGTCAGGCCCCAGCCCCCGACATTGCCTCGGAGATGGCGGCGGCCAGGGCCTCGGGTTCGTCGGTGCCGATCGTGAAGTGCCCCCCGGTGGTCAGATCCAGCTCCACGGCCTCGAGACCCGACACGTTGAACATCCAGCCCCCGGGTATGCGGCGGATTCCCCAGCCGTACCACCAGCGGTTCCTCACCGGTCGCACGGCGCGGATCTCCGACAGCGGGATCGTTCTGCGGATCCATCCCGGTCCGAACCAGACCCTCACCGCATCGGGCCCGACGACGACCGTCAGCCGCCCGAACGTGTAGGCCAGAGCCCCGAAGACCGCCAAGGAGACCAGCGGGGCCCCCAGTGGGAGGCTGAACACTAGGGCGAGACCGATGACGACGATGGCCACCGTGGCGAAGAGTCCCAGTACCAGGCGACCGGTCTGGGTGTGGCGGTAGAGGGTCATGTGACGACGATGGCCACCGTGGCGAAGAGTCCCAGTACCAGGCGACCGGTCTGGGTGTGGCGGTAGAGGGTCATCGGGGAACTCCCGGTCACCTGAGACCGGCAATGGTCACCTTTCGCGGTTCAGGGCTCGATCTCATTGTGCCCCGGATCCAGCCGGACGGGAGATCCGCCCCACAACCAGGACGGGTCAAAGAACACCGGGACCGGGCTGTCGATCGTGACCCGACCCGATTGAACCTCCACGGAGACCAGGCCCGCAGGGGTGGGGGTGGAGGCCCTCAGCCAATCCAGTCCGCCCGGAGCGGGGGCCACCCCGACGGTGGCGAAGCCGGGCTCGGCCGGGGTGATCCCGGCGGTGCGGATGATCAGGTCCCGTGTGGGTGTGGCGCTCCAGGCGTGGCAGGTGGTTCCCGCCGTCCAGGTCTCGCTGAGGGTCGTGGGGCAGCGGTCGAGCATGGGGATCCAGTCCCGGCAGGCCGAGGGGATCAGATCGGGCCGCCCGGCCAGAACGAGAGCGTCGTGCACCACGGGTCGGAAACCGGGCTGGGCCCGGACCATCAGGCGCTCGACGTCCCAGTGGGGTTCGGGGGGACCCTCCCTCAGGGCTGGTCCCCCTATGGCCTGGTCCCCCCAGTAGGTGTCCACGAGACGGTTGGAGTCGACCAGGTGCGGTATGAGGATCTCGAGACGTTCCGGCGACACCAGGTCCCCGACCACGGCCGCGGCCTGGGCGTGCTGACTGGTCGGTGGCCGGCGACCGTCGGAGGTGATGTGATCGACGTAGAGACCACGGTCGGGATCCCAGAACTGCTCGAAGCCGACCCGTAGGTGCTCGTGGCGCTCCCGGGCCCAGGCCTCGGTGGCCGATTGTCCCAGCCACCGGGACACCGTGGCCAGATCCGCCAGGGCCCGACCCCACAGTCCGTTGAGGGCGGCACAGCGGCCCGAGGTTGACACCGCCGCCCAGTCGATGAAAACCCAGCCCGGCACGTGGTCCAGCAGACCGTCGGGGCCCTGGAAGGGCTCGAACCAGCGCAGGGCCCTCTCCGCCACCGGCAGGAGGCGAGCCACCAGGTCACGGTCCCCGGTCCACATGCGCAGGATCTCCAGGGAGTGCACCCAGTGGCAGGCGAAGTCGGGGATGAAGGTGAAGTCCAGGTGCTCGAAGTCCCCGGCCACGGCCATGGGGAGCATCCCATCGGATCGCGGTGAGGCCAGCATCTCGCTGTTCCAACGGGCCAGATCCCAGTTGGCGTTACTCACCAGGTCGATGGACATGGTGGTGGCGGCGTCCCCCAGCCAGGCTCTCTGCTCACGGGTGGGACAGTCGATGTAGGCGTCGTGGGAACACAGGTCCACGGTGCGACGGCCTGCGGCCCAGATCCGGTTCAGGTCATCGTCGTCACAGATGAACAGGGGTCCCGTGCCCCGGCGATGGAGGCGCTCCTGGACCCCCAACTCCAGGAGGGTCACCCCGGGGTGGTCCCCGCCGTACCCGTCGATCTCCTCGGTGGACTCGATGTCCAGGTGGAGGAACCGGAAGCCGAGAGGATCAAACGACTCGAACCGGGAGCGACCACCCGGTGCCGTGTAGGAGATCATCTCGGTGCGGTCACCCAGGCCGGCGACGGTCTCGACTCCCTCACCGACCGCGATGTGGAAACGGGTGCCGGGGGGACAC
>JALSTE010000324.1 GCA_026983855.1 Acidimicrobiia bacterium | reverse complement strand
AATGGGCCCTCGGCTTCGAGGCCCCGGTGGTGCTGACACCGACCGGTGAGCCATTCGGGTTCTGCTCCCGGACGGTAGCGGGCCGGCGTCAGCAGTTCACCATCTCCACCGACCGGGTTCTGCTGGGAGCGGTACTGCGGGGAATCGAATCCGACCTCCCCGCCCTGGCCGCCAACCGGGCCCGGTTCGGTCGCACCCACGACGTCGACATCGGCGATGCCGAGGGTCCCGCGCCCCGCGCCCACCTGGAGAAGGTCCTGGAGAACCGCTCCCTGAGACGGGCCTACGCCGAGGACATCTCCCGCATAGCCGGGCAGTCGGTGCTGGAGGACCTCCTCGACTCCTCGCTACGGGCGTCGATCCGGGTCATGGCCAACGCCTACCGCAACGCCCCGGTGCAGGGGGGTGTCGCCGACGCCATGCTGGCCGCCTACGCCCTCATTCACGACCGTCTGGGCCGATACGACGAGGCGTTCGGAGTCCAGACCGTGCACGACTCGGTGGTGGTGGAGTGCCGGGCCGACCAGGCCACCGATATCGCCCGGGACGTCAAGGAGGCCATGGAGGCGGGTCTGGCCCGTTTCTGCCCCGACGTGGCGGTGAGAGCCGACACCGACATCCGCCGGTCCCTCGATCCCTCCGACATCATCACCACCATCGACTGAACGCCGGACAATCCCCTGGCCGGTCCCTCGATCCCTCCGACATCGTCAACAGCGACATCGTCACCACCATCGACTGAACACCCCCGGGGGGAGGGTGCCGCTCAGCAGGGGACGGTCCAGGAGTCCAGCTCGAGGTGCTTCATCAGGGTTCGGTGACCCAGCTCGGCCGACCGGGCGCAGACCACCTCGGGATCCCCCGAGTACTCGACCCCCAGAACCGCCTTTGCCGCCTCCACGAAGGGGGCCTCGAGTTCGCACTCCCCCAACTCGATGCACTCCTCGTTCACGGCCAGATCGAAGAAGGGTTCGAGCTCGGCGACCTGGTTCAGATCGTTCTTCAGGGCCACGGCCAGACCCCTGGCGTGGGCGGACTCCGCCAGCCAGGTGTTGTACCGGATCTGGTCAGCGGGAGAGAGATCGAAGCCACTGCGGGCCTCGAACCCGTTGACGTTGTCGGGGTCCACCCCGTCACATCCGCGCTCGACGGCGAGGTCCAGGCGGGCCTCCATGATCGGGCCCAGGATGTCGATGCGGCGTATGTCGAGCCACCTCTCCCCCGGCCAGCCGTCGAGGGGCTCACCGACCACCTCGGCGGGGAAGGAGCCGGCGTCGGGCCTCCAGTCCTCGAGGCTTCCGGCGCTGAAGTAGCACAGCAGGTAGACACCACCACTGGAGAGACCCCGCATCACCGGGTCGGGGGTCTCCACCAGGTCCAGGTCGAACAGACCGACGTCGGTGCTGGGTTCGATCTCCCCCTCGTACTGGATCCGCCAGGTCACGTCGGCCGGGGGAATCCGAAGACGGGGACCGGTCGGTGGACCGTCCCCCACCGCTGTGATGGTGGCCTCGGTGCCAACCGGTCTGACGGGGGGAGCCGTCGAATCGGGGGGATCGGCGGTGGCGGCCACGGGGGCCGAGCCCCCACAGGCGGCGGTCAGGAGGAGCAGCGCCGCCAACACCGTGGCCACCGTGGTGATCTTCATGACTCCCCCGCCCCTTCATCGTGGATCGGTCCGGTCGTGTCTCCCATCGGTTCGAAGGCTATGACCATGACCGTGAAACCAAGGTGAAGGCCCCCCGCTAGCGTTGGGACCCGCTCACCCCCGCGAGGGGCTCGCCGATCACGGAGGACGCCATTGAGGCTCGGACTGCTGCGCTGCGACGAGGTGGACGAGAGGTTCCGTCATCTCGCACCGAGCGCCCTGGCCATGTACCGCCGCACGTTCGAGACCGACGACGTGAGCCTCGTCGACTACGACGTCCTGGCCGGTGAGCTTCCCGCTGACCCCGCCGAGTGCAACGCCTGGATGATCACCGGCTCCCGGGCCTCCGTCTACGATGACGACCCCTGGATCCGGGCCCTGTCGACGACGGTGCGACTACTCCACCGGGCCCGGGCCCCCATGATCGGCATATGTTTCGGCCATCAACTGCTGGCCCACGCCCTGGGGGGCGAGACCGCCCGGTCCGAGCGGGGCTGGGGGATCGGGGTCCGACGGTTCCGGACCGACGTGCCCGAACTGCCCTCGCCGGTGAACTTGCTCATGAGCCACCAGGACCAGGTGGTCCGACTGCCCCCGTCGGCCCGGCTGCTGGCCTACTCGGACTACTGCCCCAATGCCA
Organism: Acidimicrobiia bacterium; assembly: GCA_026983855.1. GTDB lineage: Bacteria > Actinomycetota > Acidimicrobiia > Acidimicrobiales > Poriferisodalaceae > DRKF01. The sequence continues at coordinate 542 of JALSTE010000324.1, read as the reverse complement.
TCTTCGCCATCGACGGCCACGCCGTGGGGGTGCAGGGGCATCCCGAATTCACCCCGGAGTACATGGCCGCCCTCCTGCGTTCCCGGACCGAGCGGATCGGCGCCGAGCCGGTGGCCCGGGCCCTGGACTCCCTCGACGACGAGATTCACGGTCGGGAGGTCGCGGCCTGGCTGATCGACTTCGTGCGCCGGGCCGCCGGGGACACCACCCCCCACGATTAAGCATCCCGGGGGGTCGGCCGATTGGAAGCGGGTAGGGCAACGAACGCGCCCACGGCCACCGACCGGAGTACCCAATGGCGACACCACCGAGGATCAGGCTCCGGGCCGCCCCGGCACGGGCCGTGTTCGTGGCCCTCATGGTGGTGATTCCCCTCCTGGTCCCCTCACCCCCGGCCGGGGCGGTCGAGGACCCTGCAGATCCCATTGACACCCCCACCGCCCAGGCCCCCCAGCCCTTCACCTGCACCGGCGACGCCTTCATCGTGCAGAGGGCGTCGAGTGGGAAGTTCCAGCTCTACCACGCCGACCAGACCCAGTCCC
>JALSTE010000323.1 GCA_026983855.1 Acidimicrobiia bacterium | reverse complement strand
GTCTCCGCCGAGATTCTGGCGGGTACGGGGCGACGGGCCTTCAAGGAGGGGTTCTGGAAGGGAATTCAACTCGGGGCGGCCCTGGTGAGCCTGGCGGTGTCGGGCCTGATCGTGTTCAGTCTGGCCCGGGAGGCCTTCACGTTCATGGCTCGGGTCGACTGGGCCAGTTTGTGGGGCATCGGTTGGTTTCCCCGTCGGGGGCTCTACGACGTCAAGACCCTCGTGGTGGCCTCCCTCATCGTGACCGTGATCGCCATGCTCGTGGCCATGCCGGTGGGTCTCGGTGCCGCGATCTACCTATCGGAGTACGCCCGCCCCCGGGCCCGGGCCTGGTTGAAACCGGTACTGGAGATACTGGCCGGAATTCCCAGCGTGGTGGTGGGATTCTTCGCCCTGACGTTCATAGCGCCGGAGTTCATCGGCCGTCTCTTCAGCGGCCATGACACCGGGTCCCTGGCCGCGGCCGGGGTCGGGGTCGGGATCCTAACCGTCCCCCTGGTGGCCTCGGTGTCGGAGGATGCCATGAGGGCCGTCCCCCGGAGTCTGCGGGAGGCCTCGGCCGGACTGGGGGCCCGCAAGGTGACCACCTCGGTCCGGGTGGTCATTCCCGCCGCCGTGTCCGGCCTGGCGGCGGCGTTCATAGTCGGGGTGTCCCGGGCCATCGGGGAGACGATGGTCGTGTTCCTGGCCGGAGGGGCCGGCGACACGGCCATCTTCACCGCCTCCCCCCTCGATGGCAGTCTCACCATGACCGCGGGCATGGCCTCTCTGGCCTCGGGTACCGACAACGTCGTCGGACAGGGACTCACCTTCCAGAGCCTGTACTTCGTGGGTCTGCTGCTGTTCCTGATCACCATGGGGCTCAACGTGGCGGCGGGTCGCTTCGTCGGACGGATACGGGAGAGGTACTGATGGTGGGGATACTCGACGCCGGAACCCGAGGTCGGGTGGAGGCGACGCTCAACTCCCGCCGACGTGACGTCCGGGGCACGGTCTTCGTGGCCGTGCTGCAGTTCGCCCTGCTGCTGGCCCTGCTGGTCCTCACGGTTCTGCTGGTGGATGCCGTTCGCGACGGGTGGGACATCCTGGGCTCCCGCCTGGGGCCCTTCCTGTCGGGCACCCTCCGCTCGGGATCGGCCGATCCGACCCTCGGTGTGCACCAGGGCCTGGTCGGAACCTTCTGGCTGGCGGTCTTCGTGGCCACCCTGGCCTTCCCGGTGGGGATCGGAGCCGCCATCTACCTGGTGGAGTACGCCCCCGACAACCGTTTCACCCGGTTCGTGGAGCTCAACATCCGCAACCTGGCCGGGGTCCCATCCGTGGTCTACGGGCTGTTGGGGTTGTTCCTGTTCGTGAAGGGGATGGATGGCATCACCGGGGGGCGGTCGCTGGCCTCGGCCGGCCTCACCCTGGCCATACTCGTGATGCCGATCGTGGTCATCACCGCCTCGGAGGCCATCAGGGCCGTTCCCGCCGGCTACTCAGAGGCGGCCCTGGGCCTGGGGGCCACCAAGTGGGACGCCATCCGCACCCAGGTGCTGCCCGCCGCCGCCCCGGGGATCCTCACCGGAACCCTGCTGTCCATGTCACGGGCGGTCGGTGAGGCCGCCCCCCTGATCCTCATCGGGGCGGTCACCGGTCGCCTGGGCCGCAATCCGGCCCTGCTGGACACCGATCAGATCACCGCCAAGTTCACGGCCATGCCGATCATCATCACCCAGTGGGTCAAGAACAGTGGGCGGGATCCGGGATTCTCCACCGCCGCGGCGGCGGCGATCGTGGTCCTGCTGGTGTTCGTGCTGGCCCTGAACTCGCTGGCGATATTCCTCCGCAACCGATTCGAGAGCAGAAACAGGTGAACCAGAGAGAGATGAACATGGTCATGTCGACCACGAGGGCGACTCCCGGGGAGGGAGAGGTCTCCGATTCGGTCAGGGGGATCCGAGTGCAATCTTCGCCGGGTGACCCCACCCTCAGGGCCGGGATAGCGTTCCACACCGTGACAGCGTCCCCCTCCGTGAAACCTGAGCAGTCGATCACCACCCCCGATGATGAACCCGATCCCGGAAACGTATTCGAGGTCTCGGATCTGTTGGTCTCCTACGGGTCCACGGTGGCCGTCCGGGACGTCTCCCTGGACATCGGACGCCACCGCATCACGGCCATGATCGGACCCTCGGGTTGCGGCAAGACCAGTGTGCTGCGTTGCTTCAACCGCATGAACGACCTGATAGAGACAGCCAGGGTGGAGGGCGAGGTTCTCTACCACGGGCACGATCTCTACGCCCCCTCGGTGGATCCGGTGGAGGTGCGTCGGCGGATCGGGATGGTGTTCCAGAAACCGAATCCCTTCCCCAAGTCGATCTTCGACAACGTCGCCTACGGGCCGCGGATAACGGGGATGACCCGGGACAAGTCGGCGGTGGCGGAGATCGTCGAGGCCTCGCTGCGCAAGGCCGCCCTGTGGGACGAGGTGAAGGACCGGTTGGACGACATCGCCACCGGCATGTCGGGAGGACAGCAGCAGCGTCTGTGCATCGCCCGGGCCCTGGCCACCAACCCCGATGTACTCCTCATGGACGAGCCCTGCTCCGCCCTGGACCCGATCGCCACCGCCCGGATCGAGGAGCTCATGCAGCAGCTCAAGACCGAGTACTCGATCGTCATCGTCACCCACAACATGCAGCAGGCGGCCCGGGTGAGCGAGCGCACGGCCTTCTTCACCGCCGAGGTGGACCCGGTGACCGAGAACCGGGTGGGCATCCTGGTGGAGTACGACGACACGGCCACGATCTTCTCCAACCCCTCCGACGAGCGCACCGAGAACTACGTGAC
>JALSTE010000322.1 GCA_026983855.1 Acidimicrobiia bacterium | reverse complement strand
CCATCCCCTTCGTCATCAATCAGTTGACCGGATCGGCCCTGTGGGCGGTCGGGTTCTCACTGATGAGCCAGTTCCTGCCCGCCACGGTCTTCGGCTCGGTGGGCGGCTGGCTGGCCGACCGTCACGAGCGACGCAACGTCCTGCTGATCACCCAATCGGCCATGGCCGCCGTGGCCCTCGCCATCTGGTTGGTGTGGACCTCGGGGGTCCGCAGTCCGGTGGCCCTGCTGGCCCTCAACACCCTCACCGGGGTCATCGCCGGAATGAACATCCCCGCCTGGCAGTCGTTCGTACCATCCCTCGTGCCACGCGAACACATGCTCTCGGCCGTGACCCTGAACTCGACCCAGTTCAACGCCGCCCGGGCCCTGGGCCCCGCCATCGCCGGCATCCTGATCGGCACCGTCGGCCCGGGACTGGCCTTTTTGGTCAACGCCATCTCCTACCTGGTGGTGATCGCCGCCCTCCTGGCCATTCCCCCCCGCCCCATTGAGGGCCGCCAACCGCAGGGATCACTCCTGGCCCAGATGTCGGACGCCTTCTCCTACATCAGACGCAACCGGGGTATAGCCCTCTCTATCCTCATCGTGATCCTGGTGGCGGGACTCGGAAATCCCATCCAGGCCTTCACCACCGTGTTCGCCAGCGACATCTACAACGTGGGCTCCACGGGCTACGGCGTTCTCACCACCTCCATCGGGGTGGGTGCCATAGCCGGGGCGCCCTTCCTGAGCGGTTGGGGCGACGTGATACCCAGGGGACGGCTGGTGGCCTACTCCCTGGTGCTCTACGGGGCGGCGGTCACCGCCTTCGGCCAGTCCCGCATCTTCCCGGTGGGGATGGTCACCCTGGCCTTCGCCGGCATGGGCTTCCTGGCGGTGGTCTCGGCCACCAACACCGCGGTTCAGCTTCAGGTCGAGGACTCCAAGCGGGGAAGGGTCATGGCCCTGCGAATCATGGGCTTCACGGCCGCCTTCCCCATCGGCGGGCTCATACAGGGGGCGGTGGCCGACATCATCGGCCCCGAACTCACGGTCACCATCGCCGGGATCATGCTCACGGCGGTGGCCCTGTGGCTTTTCGTCCGTCCCGAGCTCATGTCCGCTCTCGACTCCGAGGTCGCCATCGACAACTGAGCGGGGCCGCCCTCGGGAGATTCAGGTCGCCTTGGGTATCTCCCGGGCCAGACGACCCAGGATTCGGGCCAGGTCCTCGATCTCCCCGGGGGAGAGACGGTCGATCAGATTGGCTCTGACCGACCGCAGGTGATGGGGGGCGGCCTCCTCGAGGGTGGCGAGACCGTATGGCGTCAGCTCGGCCCAGAATCCCCTTCGGTCCTCCTCACAGCGGACCCGGCCCACCATGCCCCGGGCCCCGAGCCGGTCGAGTCTCTGTGAGAGCCGACTCGGGGATTGGTTGACCTCACTGGCCAGGCGGCTGAGACGCATGCGTCTACCGGGTGTCTCCGACAGGCGGACCAGCACCTCGTAGTCGTCGAAGGTGAGATCGGAATCCCGACGCAGGTCGCGTTCGATGTTGCTGAACAGCCGGGCCGAGGCGGCGATCCAGGACCGCCAGGCCCGGTCCTCGACCGGTGTGAGCCAGTGCGGCTCCTCCGTCGGAGGGGTCTCGGTGGCGGCCTGGGAGTGTGGTTGGTGGTCTTCCCCGGAAGGGCCCGGAACGGAAGGCACGACTGAAGGAGGATTCACGTCGCCAAGCTAGTGGACGGTTTGAATGGTTCGATCTTGAATCAAATGACGGACCTCAACCTCTCGGCGACGGGATCTCCCCGCGGCTGGAGGACTGGGGCGGATCGCTCCGCCTCACCAGTCGTTGTGATCGGTCAGCCATGAGGATCCCGGCCCACAATCCCCGCTGATCGGACACCAGCGGCAGGGTGGACCCGGCTTGCGCACGGCCTCTTCGGGATGCCGGTCCAGCCGGGCCAGACGACGAACACCATCCACGGTGCGCCGGACGGCGGCGTCGAGTGTCCCCTCGTCGACCATCTCCTCGTGCAGACGGCCCGACTCCAGGTAGTGGGTGGCGATCATGAGCGGGGGTACGCCCGTCACCAGGGTCTCGATGAGGGCGTAGAACCTCATGTCCTCACGGTGTTCGGGTGCGAAGCCACCGGTCTTGACGTCGATGATGACCCGGCCGGCGGTGGTGTCGTCGGGGGCTCCGAGGGTGAGGTCGAAACGGCCCCCGAGGGTGATCGTGTCGGAACACAGCTCGACCCTCTTGGAGGCTTCGGTGGTGGGACGCCACCCCGGCCTCAGCGGGGGGAAGGTGTCCAGGAATCCACTGACCATGGAGATGCTCTCACTGGTCAGCTCGGCCCTCTCGGCCTCATCCAGATGGCCGATGAAGTCCGACAGGGCGTTCTGGCGCTCGGCCAGGACCTCGATGGCCTCGTCCACCAGCCGGGCCGGGGACCGGGGACCACCCATGTGGACCGAGAGTTCTATCGCCTTGTGGGCGACACTGCCCCGGGCCACGGGAACCGAGTAGGTGAAGGGGATCTCCAGGTCGGCCAGGTAGTGGGCCTCACAGCCGTGAACGGCGGCCAGGCTCCTCTTGGACACCCACAGCGGTTCATCCAGTTCATCGGCGGTGGACACCAGTTCCTGCTCCAGGCGGGTGCGCAGCTCCATCCTCAGGGTGGACCGGTATCGGGGTCGGGAGTCCCTGGGGACCCTCAGGCGGGAGAGCACCTCGGCCTGGGTCGGGTTGAGTCCGGGGTCGGGGTTCGCCGGTTCGCGGGTGTTCACGACCCCGACCGTATTCGCCCGCCACGGTGGAGGGGGAAAGGCCAGACTCAGCAGCCTCATGTGTGC
>JALSTE010000321.1 GCA_026983855.1 Acidimicrobiia bacterium | reverse complement strand
GCAGACCGCCATGTACACCGGGGGGGCCACGGACCTGGCTTTCCTGCTGGGCACCAGCATGGACGTCGAGTTGCGTCGCCGGCACGAGGAGCACCTGCTCGATCGCTACCTCACGGCTCTCCGGGTTCACGACGTACCCGAGGATCTACTCGGACACGTCGTGGACGACTACTGCTCCTCGATGCTGTGGTGGATGGGGATGCTGGCCAACAATCTCTCGGCCATCGAGACTCCCGACGCCCGCAGCGTGGCCCTCTTCGACGCCATGCTGTCCCGCCTCCACACCGCCGCCGTGGATCTCGGGGCCGGACGGTTCATACCGGGCTGAGCCCGCCCGTCCGGTGACCCGATCCGGGAATGACCTCAGTCGCCGTCCCCGGCCAGGGCGTCGCGGATGTCGGCGAAGGTCTCGGGGGGAATCGACTCCCTAACCACGGTGGTGGGGTGGTACTTGGCGAAGGCGTGTTCCATCTCGTCGACGTCTCCCCTCACACCGATCATCAGCAGGGCCGAGGTACCCGGCGTGAGCTGGTTCTGAACCCTCTCCACCAGGTCCTTGGGCAGGCCCGAGCGGGCCAGGAGCTCGCCGGTGGCGGCCCCCACGAGGGCCCCACCGACGGCACCACCGATGAACCACAGGGGCGGGAACCACAGGAACAGCAGCATTCCCAGCAGTGACCCCCACCAGGCGTCCAGCGCCGCCGATCCGTGAGGGGTCTTGAACGAGACCCGGCCGCTCTTGTGCCTCTCCACCACGGCGACGTCATCGACCCAGGCGTACTCCAGCTCCTCGAGGGCGTACAGGCCCGACAGGGCCTGCTGGGCACCGTGTACGTCGTCGAACTTCAACATGATGATCTCTGGTGAATCCATCACTCCTCCTCGCTTCTTCCAACCGGGATCCATGATGGGTATTCCCCCACGCGAGAAACCCGGAACGCAGTTGCGTTCCGGGTCCTCGTGGAGCGGATGACCGGGTTCGAACCGGCGACCTCAACCTTGGCAAGGTTGCGCTCTAGCCAGCTGAGCTACATCCGCGTGAGCCCGTGATCTTAGCAGAATCAGGACCGGTTCAGCGATGACCCAGCAGGGTCACCGCCGAGGCCACCCTCTCCACACCGAGGGCGAAGGCCCCGGTACGGAGCTTGACCGAGTGCTCGTCGGCCATGGCCCGGGTCTTGTCGTAGGCCCGGCTGAGGCGTTCACCCAGCTCGTGGTTGAAACGGTCCTCGCCCCAACTGAACTGCTGGATGTTCTGGGTCCACTCGAAGTACGACCCGGTGACCCCGCCGGCGTTGGCCAGGATGTCGGGGATGACCGCGATCCCACGGTCCCACAGCACCTCGTCGGCGTCGGGCGTGGTGGGTCCGTTGGCCGCCTCCAGCACGACGTCGGCCTTCACCCGCTCGACGTTGTCGATGGTGATCACGTCACCGAGGGCGGCGGGGGCCAGGACGTCGCAGTCCAGCTCGATGAGTTCGGCGTTGGTGACACCGTCACCCTCGATTCCGTCCAGGTCGGCCAGCAGGCCCCCCTGGGCCGTGTGGGCCGACAGGGCGTCGATGTCGAGACCCTGCTCCCGGTAGATCCCCCCCGAGACGTCGGACAGGGCGATGACCCGGGCCCCGCGGTCCACCAGGGTGCGGGCCATCCATGAACCGACGTTGCCGAATCCCTGGATCACCACCCGGCTGCCGGCCAGGGGCCTTCCGTCGAAGTTGAGGTGGGACTCGAGTACGTCCACGGCGCCGCGACCGGTGGCCGAGTCCCGCCCCGGTGCTCCCCCCAGCTCGACCGGCTTGCCGGTGACCACGGCGGGGCTGTACGTCTCCATGATGGAGTACTGGTCCATCATCCACGCCATCACCCGGGGGTTGGTGTTCATGTCGGGGGCGGGGATGTCCCGGTAGACCCCGATGGCCGGACCGAGAGCCTCGGTGAAGCGACGGGTCAGCCTCTCCAGCTCGGTGACGCTGAGCTCGGAGGGATCGACCTGGATACCGCCCTTGGCCCCACCGAAGGGGATGTCGACCAGGGCCGTCTTCCAGGTCATGAGTGCCGCCAGGGACCGGGTCTTGGCCAGGTCGGCGGCGGGATGGAATCTCACCCCTCCCTTGTAGGGACCCCGGGCCCGATTGTGCTGGACCCGGTAACCGGAGTAGACCCGGTGGGTACCGTTGTCGAGGGTGAGGGGCACCTGCAGGGTCAACTCACGTTGGGGAGTCGACAGCAGCTGCCGGAGTTCGTCGGAAAGGTGGATCAGGTCAGCAGCCTGATCGAAATACCGCTGGGAAGCGACCGGCGTCATTGGCGATCACGATCCTTTGTCTGGTTGTCGGGCCTGGACCCGCTCGTGACGCCGTTGTCACGAGTGGTTTCAGCATAGTCCGATCGCGTCCCATTTGGGAGGACGACCTTCCCATCTATCGACCACCGGGCACCGGGGATGAGCTACCGGTGGGTGGAGAGGGTCAGGACTTGGGTCGAAGGTCGATCCTGAGGGTGAGTACACCGTCCTCGATGGAGGCCTCGGCGTCCCCCACGATGGCGAAATCCATGTAGTCCCTCTGGGCCGCCTCGATGAAGAGCCTCCGCTCATCTCCACCCACGGGTGGCAGGGGCCGGTTCTTCACCGCCCGGGCCCGGTCCCGGAAGCGCTCGATCATGGCCTGGGCGTCGAACTCGTCGGACATGGCTCCACGCTACCTCTCACCGGGAGGGGGTGGGTGGCCCCGTCACCGGCCACCGGGAGGGGTGTCCGCCGTTGCCACCCCACCCGGGCGGGCACGACCCGGGACTACGCCTCAGTGGGCGGGGGCAGGGCTGGGCTGGACGCTGCG
>JALSTE010000320.1 GCA_026983855.1 Acidimicrobiia bacterium | reverse complement strand
TGCACCACCGTGACACCGGGTGTGGTGGTGGAAGTGGCGGCGGGTCCGGTCACCAGACGGGCGGCGGAGGCGAACTCGGCCTGGTCGGTACCGTCGCTCACGGTGACCAGGACCCTCAGGTAGTGGTTCACGTCGGCCACGACGGGGATGTGGCTCACTCCGATGCCCACGTCGGTGCAACCCACCGTGGCGGCGGGGTCATCGCACACCTGCCAGCGCTGGGAGGCAATCGTCCATCCGGCGGGGGCGAAGGTGCCAATGGTGTAGGTGGCCGCCACCCCGGCGACGGGTGCCGACACCGTCGTGGGGGAGGTCTCCACCAACGGGGTGCTGAACGCCGGGGCGTCGACGGTCCTGAGCCCCTCACCGGGGGAAACGGAGGGCCCGTTGGCGTTGGACGCGGTGATGTCGACCTTCAGCTGACGCCCCGCGTCGACCTCCGCCGGTGTGTAGGTGGTGCTCCCGGTCGAGGTCAACGTCTGGCGGAGGACACAGCCGGTGAGGGAGGCGTCGTCGCAGGAGTAGACGGCGTATGTGTACTGGGTGGGGCTGAAGTTCCAGCCGCCGGGATCGAGGGTGACGCTGTCGCCCAAGAAGTCGGCGGGGACGATCGAGCCGGACACGGCCGGGTCGACGGTGGGAACGGGTTCGCTGACCGGAACCCGCACCAGGTGCTCCAGAATGGGGGTGGAGGCGTCGGGATACCCCAGCACCCAACGAAACTCCACGGTGCGGGCCGCTCCCTTGACACTGGGGGCCTCGCTCCCGGGGATGGTGTACACGGTGAGCCCGTCGATGGGGGAGATGGTCGCCGTGAGGGTGGTCACGTCGCAGCCACCCGGGGTGGAGCAGGGGGTGAAGATCCTCACCGACTCCAGACTCAGGGCGACGTTGGGGGTGGAGAGTGAGTCGTTGTGGTACCGCAGGGGGAAGAGCTCGAAAAGCTCGGAACCGGCCGGGAAGGTGCCCGAGCCCACCGGCTCCGGGCCCAGGTAGGGATCCAGATAGAAGGTGACACCAGTGGTGTAGCCCAGGTGCCAGTCCACCGAGGACGGATCCAGTGACACCACCGTGGTGTAGGCGGCCCAGGTGGAATCGCCGATCGCCAAGGCCGCGATGAGGTCGTCGGCCCGGGGTTGTGGGTGGGCGACCGCCGGGGTGGTGGGGGCCGGGGTGGTGACCGAGGGGGAGGTCTTCCCCGGGGTGGTGTCCGGCGCGATCCGGACCGTCACCCGGGTGGAGTCGGTCCGGGAGCCGGACCCGACCACCAGCTCAAAGGCCAGGGTGGTGGGGGTGTCCACCTCCGGGGTTCTGATACGCACCAGGCGCCCGGCCCGCTCACCCCCGAGGGTCCCGTCGTCCCACCGGACCACGACCTCGGGCTCCTCCTCACCCTCGACGGGAACCTGTCGCCAGACCCAGGTCTCGGCTCCGGTGCTGTCGCGGCCATCCAGCACCACCACCCCGGTTCCGGCGGCCTGTTCCCCGAGGAGGCTGGTCGCCACCGCCTTCAGCGGGGGGACGATCCTCAGGTCCACGATTGCCGGATCGTTCCCCTCTCCGGGGGCCTCCGAGGCCTCCGGCCGCACCAGGAGCCTGGTATCCCCGTCCGCGTCGGCGGCGACCGAAACCGGGAGGCTGAGCACCAGGCCCTCAGAGGGCTCGATGACGGTGGACCCGAGACACTCGATCAGACGTTCCGACCTGAGGTTGGCGAACAGGCCGCTGCGCACCGGTACCCCCGGGCGGCACGACAACTCCGAGTCGGCCGACCCCCGCAGTCGGGCCCGGGCCAAATCACCCCAGGCCACCCCGGACCCGACACCGAGATCCACCAGCACCGACCAATCCGAGGTGGGGCCCCGACCCAGGTTGCTCAGCTCCAGGTCCACCGTCGCATCCCGACCGGAGGTGAGCTCCACGGTTGTCACATCGACGCTCAAGAATGGACGGTTCCCATCCAGCAGCACCGGCACACCCATGGGGATGGTGCCACCCCCTCCCTCCCCGGCTTCCCCGCCACCCGGGGGGGACTGGGAGAAGGACACCGGCAGGGTGAGGGACCCGGGGCGTCGATCCATCCCCGTCACGGTGAGGATCAGCGGTGGCACCTCCCCATCGGGCGCCACCTCAGCCGACGGCTCGGCGGTGCATGCGAGCCGGGTTCCCACCACGAAGGGGGCGGCTCCGAGCTCGGTGCGCTCGCAGACCCAGCCGGATGCCGATGGCTCGACCCTGAGCCCGGCCGGGAGCCGGACCTCAAAGCCGTATCCGTCATCGGGCTCCGAGGGGACGCTGCCCAGGTTCCGGGCGCCCAGCCCGAATCGGGTTCCCACGGTCAGCTCCAGGGGGGCACCGTCGAGGACCGGCTCCAGTTCCCCTCCGGGTCCACCTCGTAGAACCACGGGTTCGAGGAACGCCACGTCCCTCTCCGCCAGCACCAGATCCACCGTGGTGGCACTCTCCGCCCCGGTCGCGGAATCGCCGGGGACCCCCCCGATGGAGGACTCGACCGCCACCGAGACCAGTCCCGGTGGGGTGTCAGTGGCCACCTCGAGGGTCAGTTCCAGGGAGGCCACCGGCCCCGATGCTGTGTCCACGAATACCTCGCCGGCCGGGGCCGTGCAGGTGACGGAGCGGGAGTCGGACTGGTCACAGGCCCAGCCCCGGGTTCCGTCGATTGGGGCGGCTGAGATTCCCGGGGGGAGACCGACCCTCACCATGAGCGGCCCCGCGGCCCCGCCCACATTGACCCCCTGGACCCGCACTTGGAGCGGAACCTCGGCCGGTGGGGTCACCACGATGGATTCCGGGAGGTGGGCCGTCACCAGCAGCTGGGGGAGGGCACCGGGAACCACCGTGGTCTCCTGGGCCTCGCTCCAACTCAGGAGGACCCCGTTCACCGCCGCCTCCACCACCGTGGCGAAGGTGGTGTCACCCAGGTCCCGCGGTGCCCGGTAGGAAACGGTCAGGCGGGCAGCCTCCTCCCCGGCCCCGGGGCCGCCCTCCAGAGTGCAGGAGGGACCCTCGGGACCCCCGACGCAGGACCAACCCTCCCCCTCGGCCTCCCAATCGGTTGATCCCCCGGGGACCAGCCCCGTCACCCGAATCGAACCGGGATCGGTTCCCCCCGCCGCCAGCCCGATCAGATCGACCGTGGTCACCGCGGTTTCACCGGCCCCCAGCTCAGCTGGAACCCCTATCCGGGCCAGGAGGGGGAGGTCACCCTCCGCCGGAGCGGCGAACTCCAGCGCAAGGGGCGCCGTCAGCGCTCCCCCGTCGGTGCCGGCGACCATGGTGATGCGTACGCCCGATCCCAGATCGGCCGTATCCGCCACCCTCAGGATCATCCTCCAGGGGGCGAGGCTCTCCGCCGGGAGGGAAACCGGGGTGGTGAGATCAGCGGCGTCGACCAGGGTGCAGACGACCCCGGTGTCCAGGGGCACGCAGGCCCAGTCCACCTCGGCCAGGATCCCCGCCGTGGTGCCCATGGACACCAGAGCGATCCCCGGGGGTAGATCCCCGATCTCGACCCTCACCGGCCCCACCAATTCGGAGGTGGTGGCGTTCAGGAGGGCTCCCTCGGCCACCATGGCCCCGGGACCGGCGGGGGTGACGGCGTCGCCCAGTAGGGCCCGGCTTGGGGGACTCTCCACCGATTGGTCGAAGGGATCGGGCTCGGTCTGGGCCCGGGCTCCGGCTTCGCCCACGAGAGCCGCGACGCCCTCCGGCGGGGCCAGGGTCGAGACACCGGTGATGAGGGCCGAGAACACGGCCAAACAGATGAGGAATCTCCGACGACGGGGCCTTCGCCCGTAGGCCCGACTGTTCCCTGTTCCGCCTCGCACCTTCAGACGCTCAACCCGTGGTGGGTCCGGTCACCCGGACCCCGCAGTCGTCGATCAGGAAGCGCGAGATATGGTCGGCCGCCTGTTCGGCCCGGGACATCTGGGCCCGGTCGTTCAGCAGGCCGATGTCACCCTCATCGAGGCCCCGGTAGACCGACAGCAGGGTGTCGACGTCATCGCCGTAACCGGGGGGCAGACTCCGTCCCAGCGCCTCGATGGTGGCGATGGACTGAGAGTCGACGACGCCGGTGGTCAGGTCGTCGACCAGGTTCTGGAGCCCGGCACAGCGCTCGACGGGTAGCGGGCCGGATCCCGTCCCGGGGGTCGAAACCGAGGTGGTGGGGGCTTCACCGCCCGCTGTCGCGCTCTGATCACCACCAGCGCGACCCACGAGGAAACCGACCCCCACCAAGGCCACGGCGGCCAGGGCCGCGACCGCCCAACGGGCCAAAGGACGATGCAGGCGCTCGGCCTCATCGGGTTCCGCCATCTCCACCCCGTCGGATTGTGACAAAACCCTCGTCCTCCGCTTCCGGCCGGACTGCACTTCACCCGACGCGGTCAACTGATCCTCGGAGCCCGACGATTCGGCCCCGGGGCGCGGTCGAACTGCTTCAAGTCCGAATATATGCATCGCCGCCGACCCAGTGGCGGATACCAGTTGCCCAAGCACCCCACCCACCCCCAAACACCGATCTATGACCTCGGGGGACGCCCACAGGGGCCCACCAGGTCAGAAAAGCCCCTCACCCCCTTTTCTGACCTCGGGGGACGCCCACAGAGACCCACCAGGTCAGAAAAGGTGGGGGTGGGCGGGACTCTGACCTAGCCTACGCGGCGGGACGAGAGGGGGTTCGGGTGCTGGACACGGACGGGGATGTCAGCGATGTCGGGGGCCTGGTGTCGGCTCTGACCCTGGACGAGAAGATCTCGCTGGTCTCGGGGTCGGGGCTGTGGCACACCACCGCCGTTCCCCGCCTCGGGATCCCGGCCATGAAGGTGTCCGACGGCCCCAACGGGGTGCGGGGGGAGACCTTCGGCGTCCACACCTCGGTCTGCTTTCCCTGCGGATCGGCCCTGGGCGCCACGTGGGACCCGGTTCTGGTGGAGGAGGTGGGACGGGCCCTGGGTGAACAGGCCGTCTCCAAGGCCGTCCACGTTCTGCTCGCTCCCACCATCAATCTCCACCGCACACCCCTGGCCGGACGCAACTTCGAGTGCTACTCCGAGGACCCCCACCTGACCGGGGTTCTGGCCAGCGCCTACGTGAGGGGTGTCCAGAGCCGGGGCGTGGGCGCCACCCTCAAGCACTTCGTGGCCAACGACTCCGAATTCGAGCGCCACACCATGAGCTCCGACATCGACGACCGCCCACTCCGCGAGCTCTACCTGAAGCCCTTCGAGATGGCCGTCCGTGACGCCTCCCCGGTGGCGGTGATGTCCGCCTACAACCGCATCAACGGGATTCCCGCCAGCGACCACCGGGAGTTGCTGACCGGCATTCTCCGCCGCGAGTGGGGATTCGACGGTTTCGTGATGTCGGACTGGTACGGGACCCGCGACACCGTGGCCTCGGCTCTCTCCGGCCTGGATCTGGAGATGCCCGGCCCGCCGTCGGTGTTCGGCGACCGTCTGGCCTCCGCGGTGGCCGAGGGGGAGGTCTCCGAGTCCGATCTGGATCGTATGGTCGGAAACATCCTGGGGGCCATCGAACGTCTCGGAGTGTCCGAGCGGCTGACCGAGAGGTCCGCCGAGTCCTCCGATGACCGTCCCGCCCACCGGGCGCTGGTCCGTCGGGCAGCGGCCGAGGCGACGGTGCTGCTCCACAACCCCGGGGGGCTGTTGCCCCTCGATCCCACCGCCGTGACCTCGCTGGCGGTCATTGGCCCCAACTCCGATCGGGCGGTGATCATGGGCGGGGGCAGCGCCCAGGTCTTCCCGGCCACGACGGTCACCCCCCTGGAGGGAATCCGGGAGGCGGCCGGAACCGGGATCGAGGTTCTCCATGAGCTGGGTTGCACGATCCACCAGAAGACACCCGAGGTCGATGTCCGCCTTCTCACCCCCGTCGACCCGCCCTCCGGTATCGAGGCGGGGACCGGGTGGACCCTCTCCCATCACCGCCGGTCGGACCTGGAGTCTGACCCGGCGGCCCCCGCCGTCCGCAGATCGGTGGCGTCCCGCAGTCGGTTCCTGTGGATGGGGGCCCGGGTGGGCGACATCCCCACCGGTGATCTGGTGGTGCGGCTGGAGGCTGACCTGACCCCACCCGTGTCGGGGAACTGGACCTTCAGCCTCGTGAGTGCGGGCACCAGCCGTCTGTGGGTGGATGGGGAGCTGGTGGTGGACGACACCACCGACTGGACCCCCGGGTCGGAGTTCTACGGGGCGGGCAACGACGAGGTCACCGCCGGGGTGCATCTCGAGGCCGGTACCGCCCACCGGGTCACGGTCGAGGTCGTGGCCCACGAGGGCTCCCGGTTCTGTGCCCTGAGGGTGGGGGCCGCCGCCCCCGAACCCGACGACCTCATGGAGAGGGCCGTGGCCCTGGCCGAACGCACCGACGTGGCGGTGGTGGTCGTGGGTCACGACGCCGACTGGGAGACCGAGGGCCGCGACCGGGAGTCACTCGCCCTGCCGGGACGCCAGGTGGAGCTGATCGAGAGGATCACCGCCGCGAACCCGAGGACCATCGTGGTCCTCAACGCCGGGGCCCCCGTCGAGGCCGACTGGGTGGAATGGACCGGGGCCACCATGTGCGTCTGGTACCCGGGCCAGGAGAGTGGCCGGGCCCTCGCCGACGTGCTGTTCGGGGCGGTCGCCCCCGGGGGGCGGCTACCGGTCACGTTCCCCCTCCGGATCGAGGACACCCCGTCGTTCGGCAACTATCCGGGTGAGTTCGGCCACGTCCGCTACGGCGAGGGTCTCCTGATGGGCTACCGCTGGTACGACACCCGCGACATCGAGCCGGTCTTCCCGTTCGGGTTCGGGCTCACCACCTCAGCCGTCGGGTGGGGTCCGGCCTCGGTCATCGGCGACCTCGAGGACGGTGAGGTCAATATCACGGTGCCCCTGACGAACACCGGTCCCCGAGCCGCCATCGAGGTGGTCCAGGTGTACGCCCACCGCCCCGATTCGGAGGTGATGCGACCCCGCCGGGAACTGGTCGGGTTCACCAAGGTCCGACTCGATCCGGGGCAGCGGGCAACCGCCGAGGTCCGGGTCGCCCGCACCGATCTCGCTCACTGGAATCCCGAGGAGCACGCCTGGGAGGTGGAACCGGGCCGGGTGGTGCTGGAGATGGCCCGCAGCAGCCGCGACGTCGTGGAGGCCATCACGGTCGAACCCGAGCGGGGTTGATCGCCAACGGGATACCGGGCGAACGTCATTCCGCCGCCGCGTCCACCGCCGCCCTGACCTCGGGCGGTACCCCGCAGGCCTCGGCCGCCGCCGCGATCAGATCCCTCACGTCACCGGGCATCGGCTGGTTGGCGATACCCATCGCCAGCAGATCCGCCTCCGAGGTCCCGGCCAGCAGGGCGTCGGCCGTGCAACGGGCCACACCCGGATCGGCTCCGGCCGCCACATATGCGTCGTAGACCGCCCCGGCCACCAGACCCGTGGGCCGTTCCGGCGGACCCGGTGGCAGGGTCGTCGCCGGAGGTTGGGTCGTGGTCTCCTCGGCGATGGTCGTGGTCGGTGGCGGCTCCTCACCCGCCACCACCGCCCTGACCTCGGGCGGTACCCCACAGGCCTCGGCCGCGGCCCCGATTAGGTCCCTGACCTCTCCGGGAATGGGCTGGTTGGCGATACCCATCGCCAGCAGATCCGCCTCCGAGGTCCCGGCCAGCAGGGCGTCGGCCGTGCAACGGGCCACACCCGGATCGGCTCCGGCCGCCACATATGCGTCGTAGACCCCGCCGCCGACCAGTGTCGTCGGACGCTCCGCCGGCCCCGGCGGCAGGGTCGTGGGCGGAGGTTCGGTGGACGTCGTGGACTCCATCGTCGCCCCGGTGGTGGTGGTCACGGCGGTCGTCGTGGTCACGGTCTCGGTGGTCGGAGGGGCCAGGTCCGCCAACGTCACCGGCTGTTCGGTGGCCGGCACCGTCTGGATAGCCAGTTCCTCGTCGGTTGAGGCCACGGCGTCGGACACCGCGAACACGACGTAGCCCGCCAGCAGCACCCCGGCGACGCCCGCCGTGACCGCCCTCACCGTGGGGGAGGCGAACCGGCTCCCGGTGCCCGGTAGCCCGAGCAGCCCCACCTCGTCGGCGGCGACCATGATCGGGGGCAGCACCACCAACGCCGACAACAGGGCCACGGTGATGTTCAGGGCGACGATGAGACCGAAGTCCGACAGGAGGGGTAGGGGTGAGAGATACAGCACCCCGAACCCGCCGATGGTGGTGAGGGCCGAGGCGAAGAACGCCCGCCCGGTCCGGGCCGAGGCCACGTCGGTGGCCTCCCTGGGTCCCAGGCCCCGGTTCCGTTCCTCCAGGTACCGGGTGAGGATGAGGATCGTGAACTCACCACAGGTGGCGATTATCAGTGGCCCCCCGACCGTGGTGAGTGGGCTCAGGGTGATCCCCAGGGCGGCCACTATCAATGACGCCCCTCCCACCGCGATCAGCACCGGTACGAGAGCCAGCACCGCGAGGGTCAGGCTCCGGAACCGGATCAGCATCCAGATGGCCACCACGGCCAGGGCCACCAGGGTCAGCGCGGTGCGGTTGGCGGTGAGGTTCTCCAGCAGACCCACACCCACCACGGCCAGACCGGCAGGGGCGGCCGTGGCATTGTCGGGGATCGGGGTCCGCTGACCCGGATCGGCTATGTCGTGTACCAGTTGGTCCATGACCACCGACCTCTCCTCAAGTGAGGAGGGGGCCACCCGGAAGTTGATCTGGGCGGCGTTGCCGTTGTCTCCCACCAGGAGGTTCTGGATGTCGGTGGGGGCCTGCTCGTAGGCCGCCAGCATGTCCCGACCGGTGGGGGGCAGAGGGGTGGTGCCGGGCAGGTCGATCAGGAACGACAACGTCGTGGTGAGACTGGACACCTCGGCCAGTTCGGGGTGGGTGTCCACCTCGGTGATGGCGAGATCGTGGATGAAGCTGGCCATCTGGTCAGTGAAGATTCCGTTGCTGTCGTGTCCGGTGGTCTCGATGAAGACCCCGAAGGTGGTCGCGTACCCCGTCTCGTTCTCGAAGATCCGGGCGTTGCGGATGCTCTGGCTGCCCTGGTCCGCCCAGTTGATGGGGTCGCTCTCGATCTTCAGACCGTCCTCGACGGCCAGTCCGGCGATCGGGATCACCACGGCCAGCACCACCAGGGGGACCACCAGTACCCGCGGCAACCCGCTCAACCACACCACAGCCTTCTCGATTCGCTCCGAGCGGGCGAACTCCCGGGTCGGACTGCGTCTCTCCCTCCACCCCAGAACCGACATCGGGAGGATGAGCCCCACGACGAACAGGCTGACGATGCCGATGGACAGCAGAACGCCGAAGTCCCTGATCATCGGCACCCGGGAGATTCTCATGGCCAGAAAGGCGGCCACGGCGGCGATCGTGGCCACGAGGAGGGCCGGACCCAACTTCTGGGAGGTCTCGGCGAAGGGCTCGGGCGACTTGTCCGCCGCCACCTCCTCCTCGATCCGGTTGTGGGTCTGGATGGCGAAGTCGATCCCGATTCCGATCAGGATCGGGAGCCCCGAGATGGTGACGAGCGATAGGTCGATCCCCACCAGACCCAGTATCGAGAAGGCCCACAGCACTCCCACGACCACGATCGCCAGGGGCAGCAGCCTCCAACGCACCCCGAACGCGACCAACAGGACCACTGCCATCACCACCAGGGCAATGGCCCCCAGGGTGAGCATCCCGCCCTGGAGGTAGTCGTTGATGTCGTTGAGGAACGTCGGGGTGCCGGTGATGACGTAGTCGACGTTGTCGAAGCTGACCCCGTCGAAGGCCTTCCTCACGGCTTCCTCGCCCGACCCCAGTTGGGACAGTTCGGCGTTCCCCGGCAGGATCGCCGCCAGCAGGGCGTGCTGCTGGTCGGGGATGAAACCCCGCAACGATCTCCGGACCACCAACTGGTCGGCGGAGGGGGCGATGAGCTGGTTGTCGGAGTTGACCGTGAATCCCTGGTTGTCGAACAGCAGGAAGGTCGCCCACTGCGTGTTGCCCAGATCGGTGCCATCCGCACCGGCGGTGGCGGCCCGAAAGGCGGACACGACGCTGTTCTGCTGCCTCAGGGGAACCGCGGCGGGATCGGGCTCCCGTGCGGTGGCCTCGTCGAGCACGGCGGTGGCCACACCGGAGGTGACCAGGTTGGACGTCCACTGAAGGGCCGTCATGGGGCTCACGACGGAGGCGATGGCGTCGCTGTCGCGCAGCTCGGCCTCGATCCGGTCCATCTTGGCCACGTTCGCATCGGTGAACAGGTCGGCGATCGTGTGGCCCTCCCGGGCCGTGAACAGCACGATCATGGTCTCCCCGCCGAAGAGGTCCTGGTACGCCTCGTTGTCCCTGGCGATACGGGAGTCCGAATCGAGAAACGAGTCCTGTCCGGTCTGGAACGTCAGCCCGCCCAGGCCCACCGCCAGCACGGCGGATATCACCAGGGCGCCCAACACCACCGCGCCGGTTCGACGGGAGGCCAGGACCCCCAACCGTCGCCAGAATCCCTCCATGGATCTCTCCCTCCGCTGTGGCGGCCACCACCCCGACCCTCGGTGATTTGAAATCTAACCACTGGGTGCGGGGGGTGAACAGGGCCCAAGGTCACCCATCGGCGGGGTGGGGCACCACCGGCAAGTCGCCACAATCGGGCCAATGACGTTGCCGGGGTGGTTCCACGCTGGCAACCTCCATGACCATGAACGCAGTCCCCGAGTCCGACGACACACCGGCCCACCGCTACGACGCCCGACTCGCCAACGAGATCGAGAAGAAGTGGCAGGACCGCTGGGAGACCGAGGGGACCTTCCACGCCCCCAACCCGGTGGGAGACCTGGCCGAGGGCTTCGACGAGGTTGCCGACCAACCCAAGCTCTACGTGCTCGACATGTTCCCCTACCCCTCGGGATCCGGGCTGCACGTGGGACACCCACTGGGTTTCATCGGTACCGACGTCTACGCCCGGTACATGCGCATGACCGGTCACAACGTGCTCCACGCCATGGGCTACGACGCCTTCGGCCTCCCGGCGGAGGAGCACGCCCGCCAGACCGGGGAACACCCCAGGATCAACACCGAGGCCAACATCGCCAACATGAGGCGCCAACTCCGGGCCCTGGGACTGGCCCATGACGAGCGGCGCAGCGTGGCCACCACCGATGTGTCGTTCTACCGCTGGACCCAGTGGATATTCCTGCAGATCTTCAACTCGTGGTACGACCCCGACTCCGAACGGGCCCGTCCCGTGACCGAGCTGATCGCCGAGTTCGAGTCGGGGGAGCGCGAAACGGGGACCGGAACCCCCTGGGCCGAGATGTCGGAGATCGACCGACGGGAACTGATCGACTCCCACCGCCTGGCCTACGTCGACGAGGCCGAGGTGAACTGGTGCCCGGCCCTGGGCACGGTGCTGGCCAACGAGGAGGTCACCGCCGAGGGTCGCTCCGAACGGGGCAACCATCCGGTCTTCCGGCGACCCCTGCGCCAGTGGAAGATGCGCATAACCGCCTACGCCGACCGGTTGCTGGCGGACCTGGACCTGGTGGACTGGCCCAACTCGGTCAAGATCATGCAGCGCAACTGGATCGGTCGTTCCGAGGGGGCCCGGGTCTTCTTCGACGTGGCCGACCACCCCGACACCACCATCGAGGTGTTCACCACCCGCCCCGACACCCTGTTCGGGGCCACGTACATGGTGCTGGCCCCCGAACACCCGCTGGTGGAACGGGTGATGGCCACGGAGTGGCCCGAGGGGACCCCCCCGACGTGGACCGGAGGGGCGGCCACCCCCGCCGAGGCCGTCACCGACTACCGGGAGTACGCCGCCCGGCGCTCGGACCTCGAACGGCAGGTCGACGCCAGGGAGAAGACGGGCGTGTTCACCGGTGGCTACGCCGTGAACCCCGTGAACGGCAACCGGCTGCCGGTGTTCATAGCCGACTACGTGATGATGGGCTACGGCACCGGGGCGATCATGGCCGTGCCCGCCCAGGATCAGCGGGACTGGGACTTCGCCTCCGCCTTCGGGCTGCCGGTGATCCGTACGGTGCAGCCGCCGCCGGACTTCGAGGGGGAGGCCTGGACCGGTGAGGGAACCACCATCAACAGCGCCAACCCCGACGCCGGCCTCGTGCTCGACGGGCTCGACGTCGAGTCCGCCAAGAGGACCATCATCGCCTGGCTGGCCGAGCACGGCCACGGCGAGGGCACCGTCACCTACAAGCTGAGGGACTGGCTGTTCTCCCGCCAGCGCTACTGGGGGGAGCCCTTCCCCATCGTCTACGACGACACCGGCCTTCCCCTCGCCCTGCCCGAGGAGATGCTGCCCGTCGAACTCCCGGAGCTGATCGACTGGGCCCCGCGGACGCTGGACGAGAACGCCGAGCCCGAACCCCCCCTGGGTCGGGCCACGGAGTGGGCCGAGGTCGAGCTGGATCTGGGCCAGGGCCCCCGGAAGTACCGCCGGGAGCTGAACACCATGCCCCAGTGGGCCGGTTCCTGCTGGTACTACCTGCGCTACCTCGACCCCACCAACGACGAGGCCTTCGTGGACCCCACGGTGGAGCGCTATTGGATGACCGACCCCGCCGGGGGTGTCGGCGGGGTCGATCTCTACGTCGGTGGGGTCGAGCACGCGGTGCTCCACCTGCTCTACGCCCGCTTCTGGCACAAGGTGCTCTACGACCTGGGCCATGTGAGCGGCCCCGAACCCTTCTCCCGCCTGTTCAACCAGGGCTACATACAGGCCGCCGCCTTCCAGGACTCCCGCGGGGTCTACGTTCCCGCGGCCGAGGTCACCGAGGAGCCCGACGGTTCGTTCACCCACCGGGGTCAACCGGTGGAACGCATCTTCGGGAAGATGGGCAAGTCCCTGCGCAACGCCGTGACTCCCGACGAGATGTACGAGTCCTACGGTGCCGACACCCTGCGTCTGTACGAGATGTTCATGGGGCCGATGGATCAGGATCGCCCGTGGGAGACCAAGTCGGTGATCGGATCCCACCGCCTGCTCCAGCGGGTCTGGCG